>CAIMBE010000112.1 GCA_903839085.1 uncultured beta proteobacterium
CCTCGTCATCGCGAGGCCGCAGGCCGTGGCGATCCATGGCCCCTGGATTGCCGCGCTGCGCTCGCAATGACGGATCCAGGAGCTCGTCCTCCCGAGGCGGATCCAGGACCTCGTCATCCCGAGCCCGCCCCCCCACCCCGGCAGCGCGCGGGCGCCCCACCCCCGCGTCCTCGCGAGGCGGCCCCAAGGCCCCGTCATCAAGAGGAGCCACCACCTCGTCATCGCGAGGGCGCAGGCCGTGGCGATCCATGGCCCCTGGATTGCCGCGCTGCGCTCGCAATGACGGCATCAAGGCCACATCATCGCGAGGTCGATCCACCGCAGGCTTGCAGGCAAAGGCGCGCGTCAGGGCCAACACCTGATCGAGCGCGTCTGGCGCGTCGGCGGCGACGATCTGGCGCTGCGGCATGGAGCGCAGCCAGGTGAGCTGACGCTTGGCCAGCTGGCGTGTGGCGAAGATGCCTTTGTCACGCAGTTCGTGCAGGGCAGCAGGGTCTTCGAGCCTGTGCGCGTCGTGCGCGTTCAGACGGTGCTCGTCGTTCGCGTCCAGACCGCGTGTTTCCTGCGCGTCCAGGCCGCGTGCTTCGTGCGCGTCCAGATATTCCCAGGCCTGGCGGTAGCCGACGCAGCGCATGGCGGGCAGGTCGGCGTGCAGGTCGGCGCGCGCGCGCAGCGCCCGCACCTCGTCGAGCAGGCCGCTGGCCAGCATGGCGTCAAAGCGTTGCGCTATGCGCTGGTGCAGCCAGCTGCGCTCGAGCGGCTCGAGCGAAATCAGCAGGCTCTCATGCTGCGCCAAATCGCCGCGCTCGCGTCGCGCCTGGCCGCTGTGAAACGAGGACAGGGGACGGCCGGTGAGCCGCCAGACTTCGAGCGCGCGCCCGATGCGCTGCGCATCAAAGGGCTGCAGCCGCGCGGCCGTGACCGGATCGCAGCGCGCGAGCTCGGCGTGCAGCGCCGGCCATCCCTGCCCGCGCGCCTGCGCCTCCAGCGCGGCGCGCACGGCCGGATCGGCCTTGGGCATGGCGTCCAGGCCGTCGATCAGGGCCTTGAAATAGAGCATGGTGCCGCCGACCAGCAGGGGCAGGCGGCCGCGCGCCGTGATGGCGGCGATCAGCGACTGCGCGTCGCTGGCAAACTCGGCGGCGCTGTAGGGCTGCAGCGGGTCGCGGATGTCGATCAGGTGGTGCGACACGGCGGCGCGTTCTGCGGCCGAGGGTTTGGCCGTGCCGATGTCCATGCCGCGATAGACCAGCGCCGAGTCGACGCTGATGATCTCGATCCGGTGCTGCTGCGCAATCGCCATCGCGGCGGCCGTCTTGCCCGCGGCCGTGGCGCCGGTCAGGGCGATGTAGCGCAGCGGACTCTCAGTGCGCACCGCGCCTCCCCTGCCGCGGCACCAGCGTCCACGCCGCCAGCGCGACCACGGCGCTCCAGAACCAGATGCCGTAGACCAGCGGGTAGACGCTGCCGTCCATGTGGGTGCCCAGCCAGCTGCCGATCAGGAAGGCCACCGTCATCATCAGGAAACCGTTGAGCGCCGAGGCCGCGCCGGCCGATTGCGGAAAAGGTCCGATGGCCGCGCTCTGGCTGCAGGGCTGATGGATGCCGTGGCCCAGCATGAACAGGTAGAAGGGCGGCATGATGGCCCAGCTGCTGCGCCAGCCCGACAGCGCCAGCACGCCCATCAGGGTGCCGCCCGACAGGCTCAGCACGGCTGCGATGGCCACCGTCTGGCGCACGTCGAAGCGCGCCAGCAGGCGCCGGCACAGGAAGGTGCCCAGCATGTAGGTGAAAGCCATGGAGAACATCAGCAGGCCGTAGTGGGTCTTGCTCAGGCCCAGCACCTGGATGAAGACAAAGGAGCCGCTCGCCAGAAACGTGAACAGGCCGCCGTAGGATGCCGTCGACAGCGCCGAGAACGCGACAAAGGTGGGGTGGCGCAGGATCGCCAGCCAGGTGCGCGCCAGCGTGGCGCCCTGCAGCGCCTGCAGATTTTTTTGCGGCAGTGTTTCGGTGAAGCGCAGTGCCACCAGGCCCAGGCTGACGGCGCCCAGAATGGCCAGCGCGAGCAGCGCGATGCGCCAGCTGAAGAGGTCCGACAGCAGGCCGCCGAGCGGCGGGCTGAGGCAGGCGATCAGGCCCAGGCCGCTCAGGGCCTTGGACATCATGCGCGCGCCCTGCGCCGGGGTGTAGAGGTCGCGCACGATGGCGCGCGCGCACATCACGGCCGCGCCCATGGCGGCGCCCTGCAGCGTGCGCCAGACGATCAGCAACTCGATCGTCGGCGACAGCGTGCTGCCGATCGATGCCAGCACGTAGGCGCTCAGGCCGACAAGCAGGACGGGGCGCCGGCCAAAACGGTCCGACAGCGGGCCCCAGATCAGTTGCGACAGGCCAAAGGCCAGCATCAGCGCGGTCAGGGTCAGCTGCGCCTGCGGCATGCTGCCGCCAAAGCCCTCGGTCAGGGCCGGCAGGGCCGGCAGATAGAGGTCGGTGGTGGCGGGTTGCAGACCGAGCATCAGCGACAGCATCACAATCGTCAGGCCGGGCGCCATCGCCGGCGTTGGGGGTTGGATGGACATCGCGCCAAGGGTACCAGATCAGGCGCGCTGGCCAGCCTGCTCACCAAAGCGGCCTTGCTGCCGGGCGGTGTTGTGCCCATGCCAGCATGACCGATGTTGACGCCAGTTGGCAGTCACGGCGTCAAACCTGCGTCGCAAACGCCTCAAATTCTTCAATTGGCAGTGGTCGGCTGTACAGATAGCCCTGGTAGTTGAGGCAGCCCAGAGCGGCGAGGAAGTCGCGCTGCTCCTTGGTCTCGATGCCTTCGGCGATGGCGTCCAGTCCCAGGGTGTCGGCCAGCGCGACCACCATCTTGGCAATCGCAGCGTCGTTTGGGTCGATCAGAATGTCGCGCACAAAGCTCTGGTCAATCTTGAGCTGATCGAGCGGCAGGCGCTTCAAGTAGGAAAGCGACGAATAGCCGGTGCCGAAATCGTCGAGCGAGAAGCCGACCCCCATGGCCTTGAGCGCGCTCATCTTGATGATGACGTCTTCCACGTTGTCCACCAGCACGCTCTCGGTGAGTTCGAGCTTGAGTCGCCGGGGGTTGGCGCCCGTTGCCTCCAGTATGGTCATCACCACTTCAACAAAGTCGGGTTGCCTGAACTCGCGGGCGCTGACATTTGCGGCAATGGTCAGATCTGCCAGCTCGGGGCAACTGGCCCAGGCAGCAAGCTGTTTGCAGACCGTCTTCAAGACCCAGCGACCCAGTGGCAGGATCAAGCCGCTGGCCTCCGCGACGGGGATGAATTCAGCGGGCGACACCGCGCCGCGTTCGGGATGCCGCCAGCGGACCAGGGCCTCCACGCCGCTCAGGCGAGCACCGTCTCCCCATTGGGGCTGGTAGAAGACGAGAAACTGACTTCTGGTAACGGCCTCGCGCAGGTCTGCCTCCAGGGTCGCCCGGGTATTGACCGCAGTTCGCATTTCGGGCTCGAAGAAACGCAGCCCGTTGCGTCCGGCTCGCTTCGCCTGGTACATCGCCAACTCGGCGCGCTTCAAAGGCTCTTCAATGTTTTCGCGCAGCGCATCGCCAAACAGGGTGACGCCGATGCTTGCGGTGCTGTGGTGCCCATGGCCGCCGAGCTGATAGGGTTGGCCCAGCGCATCAAGGACCTTGGCGCCCACAGCCTCTGCCTGCTTGGCAGCCTCCTGTGTGTTCCTGCTCAGATTTTCGAGCAACACAACGAACTCGTCGCCGCTGAGCCGAGCCACGCTGTCGCCCTCGCGCACCGACATCAAAAGCCGTTGGGCGATCTGCTTGAGCAGCAGATCACCTCGCTCGTGACCCAGAGTGTCATTGAGCGTTTTAAAGTCGTCCAGATCAATGAACATCAGCGCGCTCTGGTGTCCATAACGGGACGCGGCTGCCATGGCCTGCTCGAGCCGGTCCATCAGCAGCCTGCGGTTGGGCAGGCCGGTCAGGGGGTCGGAGAACGCCAGCGCTTGAATCTGGTTCTCGGCCCTCTTGCGCTCGGTGATGTCAATATAGCTGCCCCGCACAAGTTGCTGTCCCCGGTACGGCAAGCGGGTGAGCCTGACCTCGCAAATCAAGTCCCTGTCGTCGTCAGTGTGAATGCAACGCTCCGCGATCAGATCGTCCCCCGCGATGGCGCGCCGGCAGTTGCTTTCGAAGCTTTCCCTGACGTCCCTTCCATCGGGCTGGTGCGCAGAATAGAACCGCTCGAGCTCGCCTCCGAGCAATCTTTCGCGAGTGCAGCCGAACAATTGCTCGGCCATGGGGTTGACGTCAACAATCTGCCTGGAACTGAAGTCGAACACGACAATCGCCTCTGGCGCGTGATCGACAATCACCCTGAAGCGCGCCTCACTTTCCTGAAGAGCCGCGTCCGATTTGAATTTTTCAGTGACATCACGGAACACCAGCACGACGCCAACAATATCACCGGCCGCACTGCGGATCGGCGCCGCGCTGTCCGTAACCTGGTACTCCTGACCGTCACGGGCCAGCAAGACGGCATTCTTCGCAGGGCCTGCTACCTTTCCACTCTTTATGACCGACTGCACCGGATCAGCGATCGCCTGGCGGGTATCGGAACCAACGATGCGGAATACTTCGGAAAGCGGACGCTCCCTGGCTTCGGTCAGCGCCCATCCACACAGGTGCTCGGCGGTCTGGTTCATGCGTGTCACGCGGCCGCTCACGTCAGTGGCGATGACGGCATCGCTGATCGAGTGCAAAGTGATGGCGAGGCTTTCTTCGCTGGTGCGCAGTGAACTGGTCATCTGCCGCGCCAAACCCAAAGCACGCATGCGGGTGGTAGCGAGCGAGCCGACCAGGCCGAACAACAGGAAGCTGGCGAGCCCGCCCCCTACCAGCACGGTCGTCGAGCGCCCAAATCCGGCGCGCGCTTCAAAACCGGGTTCGCTGGCATACGTCAAGGTCCAGGTTCGTCCCCCGATCAGCATTTGCTCGCTGTGTGTGAATTTGGCTGCAACATGGCCACCCGCTTCATGGCTGCGGTAAAAAAAGTTGTCGGGACGCGCCTGGGCACCGTCGTTGACGCTGATGGAAATGCCTCGGGCATGGCTGCCGAGCAAGTCCGCCATCAGCGCCGGCATCCGAAACGGACTGAGCACGTAGCCGTACTCAGAATCGCCCGGTTTTCGCACCACTGGCATGAACATGATGAAGGCCGGCACCGGGTTGCTCTGCTCGTCAATCCGCAGCGTCGTTCGGCCCGTGATCATTGGCTCGCCGCTCGCGCTCGCGTGCTGCATGGTCTCGCGTCGATCAGCATCCTGCCACATGTCATAGCCCAGCGCCTTGATGTTCAATCCCGTAAAGGGTTCGGCAAAGACATTGATCACATAGCGATCGCGGCGCCCCGGCGGACGCATGGCGAACTCCGTCACACCACCCTTGCGGATATCGCCAACCAGCGACTCCAGGTCGTTGCCGCTGACCGACCGCGCAAAAGCCACGGCCTGAATTGCCGGATAGCTGCGCTCCAATTTCAGACCCTTGACATAGGCATGCCAATCCTCGCGTGTCACATTGTTGGATGTGGCGAAGAGGGCGGCGGCGGCGCGCAAGGTCTGCGTATAGCCGGCGATCCTGGTACTGAGGTCGGACCTTATCTGGCTGGTGTCAGCCTCGAATTCGAGCCGCAGTTGTCTTTCGATATTGCCTTGATCGCTGAGCCAGGCGACCCAGGTAACGCTGAGCCCACAGGCCAGCGCGATCCATGCCGGCCACAGGCCAAGCAGAAATTGAGTCGCAGTCCTGACAGTCCTGATTGGCACGGCGAAATGAATTCCAATAGTCGAGTGGCTCGTCGGACTGTCACAAACCATCTTCCGATCCGTCGGCCAACACGGGGCGATTGTGTTATCGGGCGAATGGACACAACCCGCCAAATTGAGGCCAATTCAAGCGTCTTCTCAATGAATTGAAATGAATTGGCCAATCCGATTGGCCGGCCGACAGCCGACATGGACTCAAACTTAGTGAGATTTTCATAAATCATGACGGTCCGGATCGTCATTGCGAGGAGCCTGGCGACGCGGCAATCCAGGAAGTCATGGGGCATCGATCGCCGCGGCCTGCGGCCTCGCGATGACGAAAGCAAGTGTCTTGAATTCTGGAAAGATCAATAGACTGCCAGCATTCAGTTGCGCAGTTCCATGCCGCTCACCCAAGGTTAGACTCGGCTTGAAACCTGTCATTTAGGATTCACTTGAAAAATACAATCATGCGCTGGCTCGAGCCGCCGGTATTTGAGGGCGACGACGTCAAGACGAGCCGGGCCGGGCTGCTCAACGAAGTCATCTTCATTAGCATGGCCATCACGGCTATGTTGACCTTGGGCTCGCTGCTTGGCAAGAACACGCCAGACAGTGCGCGGATCATCGCCACGTTGTTGCTTGTCCTGCTGGCACTGGGCTGGCGCAGTTTGCGCAGCGGCAAGATTGCCTTTGTCGCGCTCGCCCTGCCGATCGTCCTGTTTATCACGTTCACAGGGGTGAGCATCAGCCTGGGAACCATCCGCACACCGATGGCCGCCGGCTACCTGTTTTGGGTCATTCTGGTAGGCATGCTATTTCAGTTGCCCGGCATCCTGATCGCCAGCAGTGCAAGCTCGCTGGCCGTGTTGGGCTTGATCCTGGCAGAAAACGCCGGACTGCTGCCGCAGCCCGATTACAGCGTCGGCGTAACGCAGTGGATCAACTACACGGTCTTGTTCAGTGTCACCGCCAGCATGGTTCTCCACGCTAACCGAATGACGCAAAGTGCATTGGCGCGCGCCGAAAATGAAATCGACCAGCACAAGCGGACCGAGGCCGAGCTTCGCAAATTTGCGCTGGCAGTGGAACAGAGCCCGGCCTCCGTCGTGATCACCGACCGGATCGGCAACATCGAGTACGTAAATTCCCAGTTCGAGGATTTGACGGGCTACGCCAAGGACGAACTGCTGGGCCGCAATCCGCGCATCCTCAAGTCCGGGCAGACGCCAGCCCAGACCTACCGCGAGATATGGACCGCCATTTCGGCCGGAGGCAGGTGGCGCGGCGAGCTGTACAACCGCAAGAAGAGCGGCGAACTGTATTGGGAAGATGCCACCCTGTCGGGGCTCAAGGATGAGGGCGGGCAAATCACGCACTACATCGGCGTACAGGTCGACATTACAGCGAGCAAGGACGCGGCTCAAATCACGCGGGAAATACGAAAGCGCGAGATTGAAGTCGGCGCCATCATCCAGCGCTCGCTGGTGATCGAAGTGCCCGAAGGCATCGAGGGCGCGTCGCTGGCACAGTATGCCGATCCCTCGCAGATCGTCGACGGCGATTTCTGCTCCATCCATCGATTTCACGCGGGCTGCTTTGAAATGCTGGTCGGCGATGTCATGGGCAAGGGCATTCAGGCGGCGCTGATGGGCACCGGGATCATCAACGCCTACAACCGCGCGCTCGTCGACCTGCTGGTTACCAATGACGACGCGCGATCCATACCGCCGCCAGCCGACATCGTGAATGCCGTGCACCGCTCGCTGACGCCGCAGTTGATCGAGATTGCCTCCTTTGCCACGCTGGCCCTTTACCGCTTCGACCTTGATGCAGGAACCCTGACCTACGTCAACGCCGGGCACACGCCCGCCCTGCTCACGCGCGGACCCGGTGCGCGCCCGGTCGCGATCCTGGGGGACAACCTGCCGATCGGGGTCATGCCGCAGGAGCACTACGTTCAGTTAAGCCTCGCCATCGGCCCCGGCGACAGCCTGCTGGTGTTCTCCGACGGCATTACCGAGGCGCGCAGCCCGCAGGATGTGGAATTCGGGATCGAGCGCCTGTCGGACCTGATCGAGGCCGGCATCAAGGCGAACCTGACGCCCGCGATCATCCTGCAGGCCCTGCGCGGGGCACAGCGGCGTTTTATCGGCGGCCGCCCGGGTGCGGACGACCTGACCGCGGTCATGGTCTCCCTGCATCCGCGGCGCAGTTCTCTGGTCCGGCACGCCGATGATCGAAGCGCCCCTTTCGTGTTCAGCCTGCCCTGGGACCTGGCGGGATTGGGGGAATTGCGCTCACGCATCGTGGCCTGCGCCGGCAACCTGCCCGCGGACGATACCGATGCGCTCATCCTCGCCAGCTTCGAGGCAGCGACCAACATCATCCGCCATGCGCGGCTGCTGGTCGGGAATGCGACCATCACCTGCTCCATCACGCGCGAGCGCGACGCGGTGGCGGTTGAACTGATCTACCCGAGCGAGTCGTTCACTGCTGCGGTCGAGGCGCAGCCCGACTTCAGCGGTGGCAGTGAAGGCGGTTTTGGCCTCTATATCATCGAGCGGTCGGTCGATTCGGTTGAATACACAAGCCCCATGCCGGGTGTCGCCAGCGTTCGCCTGGTCAAGCGCGCGGGCGTCTGAACACCCGGCGCTGCCCGTCAGCGCACCAGCCTGACCAGGTTGGCCGACAGCGCAGTGCCGCAAACAATGACCAGGCCGCACAACAGCATCCACAGCGAGACCGTTTCGTGCAGGAAGATGACGCCGTAGACCACGGCGAACACCGGCAATACAAAGGTGACCGTGAGCGCGCGCGCCGGGCCGATGTTTTCGATCAGTCGGAAGTACAGGATGTAGGCGACCCCGGTGCACAGCACGCCCAGCGCGAGCAGGGCCAGCCAGGCGCTGGCGCCTGGCGCGCGCGCCGGCCACAGCCACAGGGTGGGCAGGGCCAGGCAGAGCGCCGCGCCAATCTGGCTGCCGGTGGCGGTCACCAGCGACGGCAAGCCGGCGAGGTGGCGCTTGGTGAAGCTCGCCGAGATGCCGTAGCTCAGGCAGGCCAGCAGGCAGGCCAGCACCGCCCAGCCGCTGGACTGGCCGGCGGCATCGGGCGTGAAGCTGGCCTTGTCCCAGGCCAGCAGCGCGACCCCGACAAAGCCGATCACCAGTCCCGTGATGCGCGACGCGCTGGGCCGGTCCTTGAGCCAGACCCAGGCCGCCAGCGCGCCGAACAGCGGCACGGTGGCGTTGAGGATTGCTGACAGGCCGGTGCTGATGGACAGCAGGGCATAGGAAAAACAGGCGAAGGGCAGGGCCGAATTGAACAGGCCGACGAAGAAGATCTTTTGCCAGTGCCGCATCAGCTCGCGGCCCTGTCCGCGCCACAGCAGCAGCGGCAGCAGGAAGGCGGCCGCGATCGCAACCCGCACGCCGGCGGTCGGCAGGGCGCCGAATTCCTGCCCGCCCAGGCGCATGAAGAGAAAGGATGAGCCCCACAGGGCAGCCAGCAGAAGGAACTGCGCGAGCCATGGCTGCCTGGGCCGCGCCGCGTTCAAAGAATGCCTTCGAGCTGCAGCAGGCGGGTTTTGCGGTCCAGGCCGCCCGCGTAGCCGGTCAGCGCGCCGTCGGCGCCGAGCACCCGGTGGCAGGGCACGACGATGCTCAGCGGGTTGCGTCCGATGGCCCCGCCGACGGCGCGCACGGCCAGCGGCTTGCCGATCGCCGCGCTGATGGCGCGGTAGCTCGCGCTGCTGCCAAACGGAATCGCGAGCAGGGCGCGCCAGACGCTTTGCTCAAAGGCGCTGCCGCCCTCAAGGTCCAGCGGCAGATCGAACTCCCGGCGAACGCCCGCGAAGTACTCGCCGAGCTGAGCACGGGCGCGCTGCAAGACCGGGTGCTGCGGGTCTTCGGGCCAGGCCGCGCTGTCGGCCTGGTGGCGCTGCCCGGCAAACCACAGGCCTGCCAGGCGCCCGTCGCTGGCCGCCAGTATGATGCGCCCGAGCGGGCTGTCGATGCTGCTGCGAACGGTCGATGCGGCAAACTTCATGTCAGATTTCCTTCCAGGCTCGTATCACGGCGTAGCTGCGCCAGGGTTGCCAGGCGCGCGACCTGGCTTGCGCCGCGCGCGCCGGGTTCTTGCTGCCCTGCAGGCCCAGCGCCTTGTGCAGCGCGACGTCTCCGGCAGGAAAGGCGTCGGTCCAGCGCAGCGCGCGCATGGCGATGTACTGGGCGGTCCATTCGCCAACGCCGGTCAGCGCCTGCAGCGCCTCGATGGTGGCGGCAACGTCGGCGCCGGCGTGCAGTCGCAGCCCCTGTTCAAGAACGGCAGTGGCAATGGCGCGGATCGCGGCCTGGCGCTGGCGCACGATGCCCAGGCGGCCGAGGTCGTCGCCGCTGGCGCCGGCCAGTGCGCCAGGGGTCGGGAACAGGCGGTTGAGTCCGGCGATCGGCGTCTCGATCGGTTCGCCAAAGTGCTCGACCAGCCGGCTCGCCAGGGTGCGCGCGGCGGCGACGCTGACCTGCTGCCCGAGCACCGCGCGCACCGCGAGTTCGAAGCCGTCCAGGCTGCCCGGAACGCGCAGGCCGTCACCGCGCGGAAAGCTGGCGTGCAGCAGTTGGTTGATGGCCTGCGGGTCTGCGTCCAGATCGAGCAGGGCCCTGACGCGCGCCATGACGCGGGGCAGGGCCGGACGCAAGGAGTCGCTCAGGCGCAGCACCACGCGGTTGCCGGGGACATCAAAGCGCGCCGTCAGCCAGCCGCTGCAGCGCTGCCCGGCGACCTCGAGCGAGATCGTCCGCCCGATGCCGGGTTGCGCGCCGGCCAGCGTGACCTGTTCAATGCCGGCGATGCTGCGGCTGGCAAAGAACTGCAGCATGGCGCTTTCATCGTAGGGCGGGCGGTAGGCCAGCTTGACGACGATGCCGGGCTCGGGCCGGTCCGTCTCGCGGTGCGCGCCGGCGTGGCGCAACTGCGTCGGCTTGAGCGCATAGTGTTCTGAGAACGCCGCGTTGAATCGGCGCACGCTGGCAAAGCCGCTCAGGCGCGCGACCTCGCTGACCGGCAGCGGCGTGTCGGTCAGCATCTGCTTGGCGCTGAGCAGGCGCCGCGTCTGCAGGTATTGCAGCGGCGAGACGCCAAAGCGCGCCTCGAAAATGCGCCGCAGATGGCGGTCGCTGACACCCAGGCGCTGGGCCAGTTGCCGCACGCCGGGCGCGCTCTCGCCCCAGGCCTCGGGCGTGTCGATCAGGCGGGCCGCCTGTCCGGCCAGGATCCAGGAGGCGTCCTGCACTGACCAGACGCGGGCCTCGCCCTCGGGGTTCGATGGCGAGGCGGCCGGCGCGAGTTCGGGGCGGCAACGCAGGCAGGGGCGAAAGCCGGCGCGCTCGGCCTGCGCCGGCCGGCCAAAGAATCGGCAGTTCTCGCGCTTGGGCGTGCGCACCCGGCAGACCGGGCGGCAGTAGATGCCGGTCGAGGTGACGCCGGTAAAAAAAAGGCCGTCAAAACGGGCGTCCCTGGCCTTGAGCGCGAGATAGCGGCTGTCGTCGATCGATTCGCCGGGAAGGTTTGGCATGCGGTGGATGATACGCGTGCGAGCGGTCGAAAACGTCAGTTGACCAGCCGTTTTCGGACATGCCCCCGGGGCGGCGGGCGGCCTACAATTCACGGCGCCATCGGGCCTCTTCATTTATCCGGGAAATTCAGCATGCAGTTATCAGCCTCGATTTTCAAAGCCTACGACATCCGCGGCATCGTGCCCGCCACCATCAATGAATCGATCGCCGAGGCGCTCGGCCTCGCCTTTGGCACGGTGGCGCGCGCCGAGGGCGAGACGAGCGTCGCCGTCGGCCGCGACGGGCGCCTGAGCGGCGCAGCGCTCAGCGCGGCGCTGATGCGCGGCCTGGTGGCGGCCGGGATCGAGGTCATCGACATCGGCATGGCGACCACGCCGATGCTTTACTACGCCGCCAGCACGCTGTGCCGCAGCGGCATCCAGGTGACCGGCAGCCACAACCCGAAGGACTACAACGGCTTCAAGATGGTGCTGGCCGGGCGCGCCATTTACGGCGACGAAATCCAGGCCCTGCGGCGCATGATGGAGGGCGAGAGCGGGTCGCTTCACGCGGGCGGCTCGCAGCGCGCGGTGGATGTGCAGGCGGCCTATCGCGCGCGCATCGTGGGCGACATCAGGCTGGCGCGCCCCATGAAGATCGTGGTCGACTGCGGCAACGGCATTGCCGGCGCCTCGGCGCCGGGCATCCTGCGCGCGATCGGCTGCGAGGTGACCGAACTGTACAGCGAGGTCGACGGCAATTTTCCGAACCACCACCCGGACCCGAGCAAGCCCGAGAACCTGCGCGACCTGATCGCCGCGCTGCGCGACGGCGACGCCGAACTTGGCCTGGCCTTCGATGGCGATGGCGACCGCCTGGGCATCGTCACCAGCCAGGGCAACAACATCTACCCCGATCGGCAGCTGATGCTGTTTGCGCGGGACGTCCTGAGCCGCGTGCCGGGCGGCACCATCCTGTTCGACGTCAAGTGCTCGCAGCGTCTGGCGCCTGCGATCGAGGCGGCGGGCGGCAAGCCGCTGATGTTCAAGACCGGGCACTCGCTGATCAAGGCCAAGATGAGGGCGGTCGATTCGCCGCTGGGCGGCGAGATGAGCGGGCACATCTTCTTCAAGGAGCGCTGGTTTGGTTTTGACGACGGCACCTACGCCGGTTGCCGGCTGCTCGAAATCCTGAGCCGTTCGCCCGACGCCAACGCGGTGCTCGATGCGCTGCCCAGCAGCTTTTCAACGCCCGAACTCAACGTCAGGTGCGCCGAGGGCGAACCCCACACGCTGGTCGCCGAACTCATCAATATGGCTTCCGAGGCATTGAGCACCGACGGGCCGCCCCAAGGGGCGAAGGCCCCCCCGGGGGGCAGCGTGATACGCGAAGCGATGAGCGTGGGGGCCAAGGTCTCCACGATCGACGGCTTGCGCGTCGACTGGCCCGATGGCTTTGGCCTGATCCGGGCTTCCAACACGACGCCGGTGCTGGTGCTGCGCTTCGAGGGCCAGACCGACGCGGCGCTGCAGCGCATCGAAGGCGAGATGCTGACCCTGCTGCGCTCGGTCAAGCCCGGCGCCAAGCTCGACGAGGCAGCGCATTGAGGATTTTGATCGTCAAGCTGTCCTCGCTTGGCGATGTGGTGCATGCCATGCCGGCGCTGCAGGATCTGCGCGCCATGCTGCCCGACGCCCAGGTCGACTGGGTCGTGGAGCGCGGGTTTGCGGGGCTGGTGCGCCGCTGCGAAGGGGTGCGCCGCGTCATCGAGTGCGAACTGCGGCACTGGCGCAAGAGCCCGTTTGCCGCCGCCACGCGCCAGGCCTGGCGCGCCTTCAAGGCCGAACTGCAGAGCGAGCGCTATGACGCCGTGATCGACCTGCAGGGGCTGACCAAATCGGCGCTGGTCGGGCGCCTCGCGCGCCTGACGCCGCAGGGCCGCCGCTACGGCCTGGCCGGTCCGACCGAGGGATCGAGTTTCGAGGCGCCGGCGCGCTGGCTGGTCGATGTCGCCATCGAAATGCCGAGCCACGTGCACGCGGTCGAGCGCTCGCGCCAGCTGTGCGCGCGCGCGCTTGGCTATGCGCTGCCGCAGGCAAGGTCGTACGGCCTGCGCGCGCTCGGGCAGGCGGCGCCCGGGACTCGCCCGGTGGCGCTGGTGCACGGCAGCTCGCGCGCTGACAAGCAGTGGCCGCTGGCCTCGTGGCAGGCGCTTGGTCGGCGCCTGAACGAGCAGGGCTACCCGGTGGTCCTGCCCCAGGGCAGCGAGGCCGAGCAGCAGAGCGCGCAGCAGATTGCCGGCGCGCTGAAGCAGGCCGAGGTTTGGCCGCGCCTGACGCTCGATCTTTTGAGCGATGCGATGGCAGGCTGTGCCGGCGTGGTGGGCGTCGACAGCGGCTTGAGCCACATCGCAGTGGCGCTCGACTTGCGCCACGTGCAGATCTACAACTTCGAGACCGCCTGGCGCACCGGGCCGCAGCAGTCGGGGCGCCAGTGCAGCGTGTATGCCTGTCCGACGCCGTCGGTCGATGCGGTCTGGCAGGCCTGGCAGGCGCTTGCGGATGACGGTGCAGCGCCATGACGCGGCTGCTCTACAGCGCCTTCATGTGGCTGGCGCAACCGCTGCTGCGGCGCAAGCTGGCGCAGCGCGCGGCGCAGGAGCCGGGTTACCGGGAGGCGGTCGAGGAACGCTTTGGCCGCTACAGCGCTGCGCCGCCGCCGGCCGATGGCGCCACGCTCTGGCTGCATGCGGTCTCGCTCGGTGAGACGCGGGCCGCGGCGCCGCTGATCGAGCGCCTGCGCGAGCGCCTGCCGGGCATGCGCCTGCTGCTGACGCATGGCACCGCCACCGGACGCGCCGAGGGCGCACGGCTGCTGCAGGCGGGCGACCTGCAGAGCTGGCAGCCCTGGGACACGCCGGGCGCGGCGGCGCGCTTTCTCGATCATTTTCGGCCGCGCATCGGCATCCTGATGGAGACCGAGATCTGGCCCAACCTGGCTGGCGCCTGTGCGCGCGAGGGCGTGCCGCTGGTGCTGGCCAACGCGCGCCTGAGCGAAAAGTCGCTGCGCTGGACCCTGCGCCTGGGCTGGCTGGCGCGGCCGGCCTATCGCAGCCTGCGCGCAGTCTGGGCGCAGACGGAGCCCGACGCCGCGCGCCTTGCGGCGCTCGGCGCCAACGTGCGCGGCGTCTTCGGCAACATCAAATTCGACGCGACGCCGGACGCCGACCAGCTGGCGCTGGGGCGTGCGTGGCACCAGGTGGCGCAGCGCCCGATCGTGATGTTTGCCAGTTCCCGCGATGGCGAGGAACAGGCCCTGCTGCGGATCCTGGCGGCCCTGCCGGCGAGCGATCCGGTCAACGCCGTGCAATGGCTGATCGTGCCGCGCCACCCGCAGCGCTTTGACGAGGTTGCGGCGCTGATCGAGCAGCATGGCTTTGCGCTGGCGCGGCGCAGCCAGTGGCGCGCCGCGCCGCCGGCGGGCATCGTGCAGGACGTGCGGCCAACGCTCTGGCTGGGCGACACGCTCGGTGAGATGGCGCTTTACTACGCGCTGGCTGACGTGGCGCTGCTGGGCGGAAGCTTCGAGCCGCTGGGCGGTCAGAACCTGATCGAGGCGGCCGCCTGCGCCTGTCCGGTGGTGATGGGGCCGCACACCTTCAACTTTGCCGAAGCGGCGGAACTGGCCTGTGCGTCAGGTGCCGCGCAGCGCGCAGCCAATCTGGAAGAAGCGGTGATGGCAGCGTCGGCATTGGCGCGGGATGCACACCGGCTGCCTGCAGCCCGCCAAGCCGCCAACGCCTTTGCCCAGGCGCATCAGGGCGCGCTGACCCGCACGCTCGAGGCTATTTTGTCGGCTTTGCAAGCCCCCCGACCCCAACCCGACGCCGCTCAGGCATCGTGAACTGTCGTCGCGGCACCCGCTCTCGCCATCGCCACATTGGGTCTCGCCATCGCGGCACCCGCTCTCGCCATTGCCACATTGGGTCTCGCCATCGCGGCACCCGCTCTCGTCATCGCGAGGCCGTCAGGCCGCGGCGATCCATGGCAGCAGGGGCCATGGATTGCTTCACTTTGTTCGCAATGACGACCGAGGCCGGCGCAATGACGACCGTGCCGGCGCAATGACGAGGCGGAAGTCCCGCTGACTTATCTGGCGAGCAGGCTGTTGACGCTTTGCAGGTCGTCGGCCTTGAGCGTGCCATTGGCCTGGCGCAGCTTCAGACCGCCGAGCAGCACGTCATAGCGCGCCTTGGCCAGCTTGGCCTTGGTGTCAAACAACTGGCTCTGCGAGTTCAGGACATCGATGTTGATGCGCACGCCGACCTGGTAGCCCAGCTTGTTGGCGTCGAGCGCGCTCTGGCTCGAGGCCTCGGCCGCTTCGAGCGCCGTGACCTGGCCCTGGCCCGAGAGCACGCCAAAATAGGCGGTGCGGGTTCCTTGCGCAACGGCGCGTCGTGCGCCCTCGAGGTCGTTGCGCGCCTTGTCTTCGAGCGCCAGTGTTTCCTTGATCCGGTTCTGGGTTGCAAAGCCGGCAAACAGCGGCAGGTTGAATGACAGGCCGATCGAGCCGGCATTGACGCGCGAGCCGACGCCGGCGCTGCTGCTGCCCTCCTGGTTGTTGAAGGCGCTGTAGTTGGCGCTCAGGTCGAGCGTCGGCTTGTGGCCGGCCTGCGCCTTTTGCGTCTCGAGCAGCGCCACGTCGAGCGCGATCTGGGTCTGGCGGATGGTCGGGTGCCCGTCCTCGGACTGCCGGACCCAGGCGTTGACGTCGCTCGGCTGCAGGGCCGGCAGCGTCAGCGGCTGCGCCAGCGCCTGCGGCTGCGCGTTGTCCTTGCCAACCAGCTGGTCGAGCGCAATTTTCTTCACGCGCAGGTCGTTCTCGGCGGCGATTTCCTGGGCGATCACCAGGTCATAGCGCGCCTGCGCTTCGCGGGTGTCGGTGATGGTCGAGGTGCCGACCTCGAAGTTGCGTTTGGCCGATGCCAGCTGCTCGGCCACGGCGGTCTTTTGCGCCTTGACAAAGGTCAGGCTGTCCTGCGAGGCCAGCACATCGAAGTAGCCCTGGCCGACGCGCACGATCAGGTCCTGATCGGCGGCGGCCAGTTGCGCCTCGGCCAGGTCGATCTGCTTGAGGCCCTGCTTGTAACCGGCCCAGTTGGCAGGCCGGTAGAGCGGCTGCGACGCGCTCAGCGTCGCGCTCTGGGTGCCGAAGGAGCGCTCGCTGCTGGCGCCCAGGTCGGGGATGACTTCCTGCGTCGAGCGCGATGCGCCCAGGGCCAGGTTGGCCGTGGGCAGAATCGCCGCCTGCGCCTGTTGGGCCTTGGCCAGGGTCGCGTCGTACTGCGACTTGGCGGATTGGTAGGCGGCATCGAAGCTGCGCGCCGACTGGTACAGCTCGATCAGGCTTTGCGCCTGCGCCGGCAGATTCAGCGCGGCACCAAGGGCAACAATCAGGGGTAGCAGGCGAAACGTTTTCATGCGGGCTTTCGGGGGATGGTCAAAATCGGAACGCCGAGGGCGCCGGAAAATTCAGCAGCTTGGGTGCTGAACTGTCCCACGGCTGGCGGGTATTGAATTCGGTCTCGCTGACGCGGTTGATGATGGTCGCGCGCATCACCGGTTCCTGGCCGACGATGGCCAGCAGGCGCCCGCCGACCTTGAGCTGCGCGAGCAGGTTCTGCGGCGCTTCAGGGACGCAGCCGCCAAGCACGATGACATCGAAGGGGCCCTCCGCAGCGGCCCCGACCGAAGCGTCGAACTGGCGCACTTCGGCATTGTGGATGCCCGCCCTTTGCAGGTTGCTGCGCGCCATGCCGGCGAGCTCCGGATCGATCTCGAGCGCGATGACGCGCTGCGCCTGGTGCGCCAGCAGGGCGGTCAGGTAGCCCGAGCCGGCGCCGACTTCGAGCACCTTCTCATGCTTTTGAACCGCGGCGTCCTGCAGCAGCCGCGCCTCGACGCGCGGCGCCAGCATGCACTGGCCGCGGCCGATCGGGATCTCCATGTCGGCAAAGGCCAGCGCCTTGTGCGCCAGCGGGACGAAGTCTTCGCGTTTGACCACCGACAGAAGGTGCAGCACCTGGTCGTCCAGAACATTCCAGGGACGAATCTGTTGTTCGATCATGTTGAAGCGCGCTTGCTCGAAATTCATTTTGGTACTCCAGGGGGTATGTTAACCGATTCTTCAAAATTTTACCCGCTGGCGCCGCCTTTGCCGCCCCAGCGCCGGCGCAGCCATTGCGCCAGATCATCCAGATAGCAGTAGACCACCGGCACCACGACCAAAGTCAGCAGCGATGAGGTGATGACGCCGCCGATCACCGCCTGGCCCATCGGGGCGCGCTGCTCCGAGCCCTCGCTCAGCGCGAGGGCCAGCGGCAGCATGCCAAAAATCATGGCCAGCGTGGTCATCAGGATCGGGCGCAGCCGCACCTTGGCCGCCATCATCAGGGCCTCGCTGCGCTCCATGCCGTCCTCGCGCGCGCGGATCGCAAAGTCCACCAGCAAAATCGCATTCTTGGTCACCAGGCCCATCAGCATCACGATGCCGATGATGGAGAACATGGAGAGCGTGGAGCCGAACATCAGCAGCGCCAGCACGACGCCGATCAGGGTCAGCGGCAGCGCGGTCATCAGCGCCAGCGGCTGGAAGAAGCTCTTGAACTGGCTGGCCAGAATCATGTAGATGAAGACAATCGCGAGCATCAGGGCGGAGATCGCGTAGTCGAAGGATTCCGCCATGTTCTTGGTCGAGCCCCCCATCTGGTAGCGGTAGCCGGGCGCAAAGCGGATGCTCTGCAGCGCCGCCTTGATGTCGTCGGAGACCTCGCCGACCGAGCGCTGGTAGACATTGGTGCTGATGGCCACCTCGCGCGTCATGTCGCGCCGGTTGATCTGGTTCGCTCCGGTCGACTCCAGCACCGTCGCGATCTGGTTCAGGCGCACGATGCGCGCGCTGCCGTCGGCGTTGGCGCCCAGCGTGAACGGCAGGTGTTGCAGGTCATCGGGGTTGTTGCGGGCGTCGGGCGCCAGGCGCACGTTGACGTCATAGGTCTGGTCGTCCGGCGCGCGCCAGTTGCCCACCGTCTGGCCGGCAATGAGGGTGCGCAGGGCGCTGGCAATCTGTCCGATGCCCAGGCCCAGGTCGGAGGCGGCATCGCGCCGCACAAGCACGGCCAGCGTCGGCTTGTTCGGCTTCGCGCTGGAGTCCAGATCGACCAGGCCCGCGATCGGGCGGATCTTGTTCATCACCAGTTGCGTGATGCGCTCGAGTTCAGCCAGGTCCTGGCCCTGCAGCGAGAACTCGATCTGCTTTTGGCCGCCCACCGGATCCATCAGGCCGACGTGCGTGACCGTGATGCCGCTGACCTGCTTGAGCCGCTGGCGCAGCTCAGAGGACAGCTCGTCGACGCTGCGCTGGCGATCCTTGCGGTCGATCAGTCGGATATAGAAGCTGGCGTAGCTCTTGCCTGCGGCGCTGCCGGTGTTGATGGTCGCCAGCGAGTAGTGGACCTCGGGGTAGCCGCGCAGGATGCCTTCAACCTGCTTGACCTTGCCTTCGGTCACTTCGATCGACGAGCCCATCGGTGTGTAGAAGTTGAGCCAGGTCTCGGAAAAATCGGCCGACGGCACAAATTCGGTGCCCAGCAGCGGCACCATGAAGACGCTGGTGACAAAGATCAGCACGGCCGCGAACAGGGTCTTGAGCTTGTGCACCAGCGCCCAGCGCAGGATGCCCTGGTAGAGGTCGATCAGCACGTCGGTTGCATGGTCGAACCAGCCGGTGACGCGGCCGATCGTCCTGTCGTAGAGCGTGACCGGCGGCCCGCGCCGGCCGTGCGCCTCGATGCTCGGGTCATGCCAGACGCTTGAGAGCATGGGGTCGAGCGTGAAGCTGACAAACATGGAGATCAGCACGGCGGCCACGATGGTCAGGCCGAACTCGTGGAAGAACTTGCCGATGATGCCGCCCATGAAGCCGATCGGCATGAACACCGCCACGATCGACAGCGTGGTGGCCAGCACCGCCAGGCCGATCTCCTGCGTGCCGTCGAGCGAGGCCTGGTACGGCGTCTTGCCCATCTGCACATGGCGCACGATGTTCTCGCGCACCACGATCGCGTCGTCGATCAGCAGGCCGACGCACAGGCTCAGCGCCATCAGCGTGATCATGTTGACGGTGAAGCCGAACAGGTTCATGAACAGGAAGGTGCCGATCAGCGCGATCGGCAGCGTCAGTCCGGTGATGACGGTGGAGCGCCAGGAATTGAGAAACAGGAACACGATCAGGATCGTCAGCAGCGCGCCTTCGAGCAGGGTTTCGCGCACGTTCTCGACCGCCACCCGGATCTGGCGCGAGCCGTCGTAGACCGGCTCCAGGCGCACCCCCGGCGGCAGTTCGGCCTTCATCGCGGCGACCGTCTTCTGCAGCCCGTCGATCACGCCGATCGTGTTCTCGTCCTGCGCCTTCTGCACGCTCAGCAGCAGGGTGCGCTGGCCGTTGTAGAGCGCCAGGCTGTCGGTCTCCTGGGCGCCGTCGACGACGGTGGCGATTTGACCGATGCGCACGGGCGCGCCGGCCTTGCGCGCGACGATGATTCGGGTGAAATCTTCGGGTCGCTGCATGCGGGCTTCGATCTTGACCACGCGCTCCTGTTCCAGCGACCGGATCGCGCCCATCGGCAGGTCCTGGTTTTCATAATTCACCGCCGCCACGACCTGCTCCGGCGTCACGCCAAAGGCCTCCATCGCCTGCGGCCGCAGGTAGATGTTGATCTCGCGCTTGGTGCCGCCGACCACCGTCACCGAGCCCACGCCGCGCACATTCTCAAGCCGCTTTCGGAGGGTCTGGTCGGCCCAGTTGGTCAGCTCGACGTCGGACATGGATTTGCCGGCGGTGCCCGCCGCTCTGTTGTTCGCCGCGCCGGACCGCTCCAGGCAGGCACGCGCCCCCTCGGGGGGCAGCGCCGCACATGAAATGGCGAGCGTGGGGGCGACATCCGCCAGTACGGCGAGCGACCATACCGCCTTGCTGGCGGGGTCGAAGCGCAGCACGCGCGGCTCCTTGACCTCGGTGCGCAGGGTGGGGCGCACGATGGCCACCTTCTCGCGCACATCGTCAGCCGCCTTGCGCCCGTTGATGTGCAACTGGAATTCGATGATCACCACCGACATGCCCTCGTAGCTGCGCGAGGTCAGCGCGTTGATGCCGGCGATCGAGTTCACCCCTTCCTCGATCTTCTTGGTGATTTCGCTTTCCACAATTTCCGGCGAAGCGCCCGGGTACTCGGCTGTGACCACCACCACCGGAAAGTCGACATTGGGGAACTGGTCGACCTGCAGGCGCTGGTAGGAAAACAGGCCCAGCACGACGATGGCCAGCATGACCATGGTCGCGAAGACCGGGTTCTTGAGACTGACGCGCGTGAACCACATGGTCTATTTGCCGGGCGCGGCCGGGGCGCTGGCGGCGATCAGCCTGAATGCCGTGCCGTCGCGCAGGGCGCCGACACTGCCAGCCACCAGTTGCGCGTTTTCCGGCACGCCCGTGAGCGCCACCATGGTTTGCCCCTCGACCTCGCCGCGCGCGCCAAGCGCCACTGTCTGGTGGCGCACCTGCGGGCCGCTGAGCAGTTGCACGTAAGCCTGCGGCTTGTCGGTGCGCACGGCGCTCAGGGGCACCGCCAGCGCCTTCAACTGGCCGGTGCCCAGTGTTCCCTGGGCAAACAGGCCCTGGCGCAGACCCGGCGCAGACTCCACCGCCAGGTAGGCGACCACCGCGCGGCTGCCGGCCACTGCGCTCGGGTTGATGCGCACCACGCGCGCAGTCACCGGCTTGGCGGAACCCTCGATCTGCAGCACAGCGCCTTGACCCAGGCGCAGGTCCATCGACTCGGTGGCGCTCAGGCTGGCTTCGAGCTCGAGCCGGCTCAGATCGACGATCTCCACAATCCGCGCTTCCGGCGCGACCCGTTCGCCCGGCTGAACCAGCCGCTGCGAGACCAGGCCGCCCAGTGGTGCGCGCAGCACCGTGTCGTCGAGCGCCTTGGCGGCGACCTCGGCGCCGGCCTGGGCGGCACGAAAGCTGGCCTCTGCGGCGGCCAGGCTGGCCATCGAGGTATCGAGCGCGGTCCTGGAGATGAAACCCTGATTCACGAGCGAGGTGTTGTTGTCAAAGGCGCGCCGGGCGATGTCGACCTGGGCCCTGGCCGACTCGGCCAGTTGCTGCGCCTGGCGCAGGCGCGACTGGTATTCGCCGGGGTCGACCCGCGCGATGATCTGGCCCGCCTTCACCGTGTCGCCCTCGCGCAGCGTCAGGTCCTGCAATTCGCCCGCCACGCGGGCCTTGACGATGGCCGAATTGGCCGCCTTCAGCGCACCCGAAATCGGCAACCCGAGCGCGAGGTCGCGGCGCTTGACCAGCACCAGGTCGGCGCTGCCGAGTTCGACCACGGTCTGGGCCTGGCCCGAGGCCAGCCTGGCCACGCTCTCCTGTTGCGTTTTTCGACCCGACAGGGCGCGCAGCACGGCGCCGGCGAGCAAGGCCAGGGCCAGGGCGACGAGCGCCCATTTCAACCATCGTTTCATAGGGCTGTTTTTCCTTTGTTCGTCGTGGCGCGCACGGGTCGCACGCACAGGCCGGCAAGAATGATCTGAAGCTGGCTTGCCAGGTAGTCTTCGGGCACCAGTTCGGTTGCCTGCGCCGGGTCATAGCAGGCGTTGTTGGCGTGCACCAGAAGTTGCAGGAAGATCATCGGCGCAAGCACCGCGAAGACCGCATACTTCATGTCGAGCGGCGCAAATTCGCCGCGGTCGATGCCACGCTGAAGGATGCGACCAATCAGCAGGTGGGCCGGCTGGATCACCTCCTGCTGGTAGAACCGGGCCAGTTCCGGGAAATTCTTGCCTTCACCCAGCATCAGCTTGGTGATGCCTGACACCTTGGCGCTGCCCTGGCGTTGCCACCACAGCGCCATGCAGTAGCGCAGCATGTCGGGGGTGCTGCCTTCAAAGGCGTTGAATTCCGCGTTCCATTGCGAAAAACGTCCTGAAATGTTTTCCCGCACGACCGCCTTGAACAGTTCTTCCTTGCTCGAAAAATACAGGAACAGCGTGCCCTTGGAAACGCCGGCGCGGCGTGCCACTTCCTCGACGCGGGTCGCGGCAAAGCCCTTTTCGACGAACAGGTCGAGGGCCGCTGCCAGCAGTTCACCCGGACGCGCGTCCTTGCGCCGCTCGTGCCGGGTGGCAGGCGGACGGCTCGGAGACGGGGGTTTGGCGGGCGGCATGACGTTAATGACTAGTTGGTTATTAATGTAACTTCGAGTGCCCGGGCTGTCAATCTGCGGGCGCGCGCGACCACGGTAAATTTGAGCAAAGATGGCGCCTCGCGCCCGACCCCTGCTGATGGCGCACAAGAATGCGAAAATCGGCCCTGGCATCAATTTCGCACAGGAGAGACCGGATGAGCACTGGCTTGCAAACCATCACCCTCGGGGGTGGCTGTTTCTGGTGCACCGAAGCCGTCTTTGTCGGTGTCAAGGGCGTCGAGGACGTTGAAAGCGGCTATTGCAACGGGCATGTTGTGCGGCCCGACTACCAGCAGGTCTGCAGCGGCGGCAGCGGTCACAACGAGGTCGTGAAACTGCAGTTCGATCCGCGCCAGATCAGCCTGCGCGAAATTCTGGAGATCTTCTTTCTGGTGCACGACCCGACCACGCTGAACCGCCAGGGGCATGACATGGGCACCCAGTACCGCAGCGGCATCTATTTCTCCACGCCAGAGCAGCAGTTGGTGGCCAATGAGCTGATCGCGGAAATGTCGGGCGAGGGCGTCTACGCCAGCCCGATCGTGACCGAAGTCGCGCCGCTGGCCAATTACTGGGCGGCCGAGGATTACCATCAGGACTATTTTGCAAAGAACCCTTACCAGGGCTACTGCATGGCGGTGGCCGCGCCCAAGGTGGCCAAATTCCGGAAAACCTATGCGCGGCTGGCGCGCAACTGAGTGAGCGCATCGATCGTGACAACAGATTCATCATGGCCTGCCCCGGGCCCGGCGGCGCCCGCGCGCGTTTTGCTGGTCGAGGACAACGCCGACCATCAGCGCCTGATCGAACTCCTGTTGGCACGGCTCGGCGTCTCTGTCATCAAGGCCAACAACGGGCAGGAGGGCTTCGAGATCATCCTGGCGGGCGAGGCGGTGGCGCTGATCCTGATGGACCTGCACATGCCGCGCTTTGACGGCTATGAGGCGGCCCTGCAGATACGCCAGTGGGAGAGCAAGAACGCCCAAGCGCGCCACACCATCATCGCCCTGACGGCCGACGCCCATGAGGACGTTCACCCGCGCTGCCTGGCCGTAGGCATGGACGACGTGCTGGGCAAACCGGTGTCGCTCGAGCGCCTCAAGGCGCTGCTGGCCAGGTGGTTGCCGGCGGCGCCGCCCGGACCGCCTTCGTGACCAGCCCGGTTGTCTCTTCGCTGCTGCCGGTGGTGCTGCTGATCGGCATCGGCTATGTCGCCGGCCGTGCCGGCTGGATCCGCTCCGAGGCGACCCGGGATCTGTCGAACCTGGTCTTCATGGTGCTGACCCCGGCGCTGCTGTTTCGCACTATGAGCACGGTGCACGTGGAGCAACTCGACTTCAAACCGGTGGCGATGTATTTTGTCGCCGCCGCGCTGCTGTTTGCGGCGATCCTGCTCTGGCAGGGCATCACGCGCCGCTCGGCCGTGCTGGCGCTGGCAGCCACCTTCAGCAACACCGTGATGATCGGCGTTCCGCTGGTCGGCCTGGCCTATGGCCAGGCCGGGCTGGTGATGCTGTTCACGCTGATCTCGGTGCATGCGCTGGTGCTGCTGACGCTGGCCACCGTGGTGCTGGAACTGGCGGTGGCGCGCGAGGCGGCCGCGACCCGGGGGGATCAGCACATGATGCTGACGGTCCTGGGCGCGGTGCGCAACGGCATCATTCACCCGGTGCCGCTGCCGATCATCCTTGGCCTGCTGTTCGCGCAGACCGGGCTGACGCTGACGCCGCTGCTCGACAAGCCGCTGCTGCTGCTGAGCAACGCGTTCGGTCCGATCGCGCTGCTGCTGGTCGGCGTCACGCTGACGCATGTGCGGGTCGGCCAGCACCTCAGGGGCGCCATCGGACTGGCGCTGATCAAGAACCTGGCCTTCCCGGCGCTGGTGGCGGGCCTGAGCTGGTCGCTTGGCCTGAGCGGCCTGTCGCTCTCGGTGATGATCGTGGCGGCCTCGATGCCGATCGGCGCCAATGTGTTCCTGTTCTCGCAGCGCTACCAGGTGGCGCAGGAACTGGTGACCGCCAGTGTGGCGGTGTCGACCGCGCTGGCCCTGCTCACGGTGTCGCTGGTGATGGGGCTGCTGGGCGCGGTTTGAGGCCGGCGCGGTTCAGGGCGCCAGCCGCTCCCTGATCCAGACCGGCGGCGCGTCGACGGCGTTGGCGGGCGGGCTCAGGGTATAGCGCAAGCGGTCGTGCAAGCGGCTCTTGCGGCCCTGCCAGAACTGCCAGTGGTCGGGCTGCAGGCGGTAGCCGCCCCAGTGCGGCGGTCGCGGCGGCTGCAGCAGAAATTTGGCGCCGAAGCGGGCCGCGTTGGCGAGCAGCACGCTGCGCCCGCTGATGACCTGGCTTTGGGGCGAGGCCCAGGCGCCAATGCGCGAGTCGAGCGGCCGGCTTTGAAAATAGGCGTCGCTCTCCGAGTCGCTGAGCTTGTGCACCCGGCCCTCGATGCGCACCACGCGCTCGAGCTCGACCCAGTGAAACTGCAGGGCGGCGAAGGGGTTGCCCGCCAGTTCCTGGCCTTTGCGGCTTTCATAGTTGGTGAACCAGCTGAGGCCGCGCTCGTCATAGCCCTTGATCAGAACGACGCGCGTCGAGGGGCGCAGATTGCCGGCGACGGTGGCCAGCGTCATGGCATTGGGCTCGGGTATTTCGGCGGCGATGGCTTCCTGCAGCCACTGCTCGAACTGCTGCAGCGGGTCGGCGTGCGACGCGTCTTCACTGAGTTCGGCCCGCTCATAGCTTTTGCGGAGGTCGGCGAGAGAGGTCATGCGCTCAGTATAGGCAGATCCGGCGTTGCTCGGCCGTTCCGCGGTACCATCGGGCTGTAATTTTGTTACCAATATTTTCCAAACCCATGAAACTCAATGTCACGGTCGAGGCCGTCACCGATCGCATCCGTCAGCGCAGTCGGGCGACGCGCGGCGACTATCTGGCGCGCCTCGAACTGGCGGCCCAGCGCAAGCCTGGCGCCGAGCGCCTGGGCTGCGCCAACGTGGCGCACGCCTTTGCCGCGCTGCCGGGCGACGACCGGCTGCGCGTGGTGGCCGGTCGTGCGCCCAACATCGGCATTGTCACGGCCTACAACGACATGCTCTCGGCGCACGCGCCGTACCAGCACTACCCCGATCTGGTCAAGCTCGAAGCGCGTCGCCACAGCGCCACGGCGCAGGTGGCCGGCGGTGTGCCGGCCATGTGCGACGGCGTGACGCAGGGCACTGCGGGCATGGAACTGAGCCTTTTTTCGCGCGATGTGATTGCCATGGCGACCGCGGTCGCCCTGAGCCATGATGTCTTCGACGCCGCGCTGCTGCTCGGGGTTTGCGACAAGATCGTGCCGGGCCTCCTGATTGGCGCGCTGCACTTCGGGCATCTGCCGGTCGTGTTTGTGCCGGCCGGGCCGATGAGTTCGGGCCTGCCCAACAGCGAGAAGGCCAAGGTGCGCGAGCAGGCGGCGCAGGGCCGGGTCGGACGCGCCGAACTGCTGGCGGCCGAGTCGAGCGCCTACCACGGCGTGGGCACCTGCACCTTTTACGGCACCGCCAACAGCAATCAGATGCTGCTCGAGGCGATGGGACTGCAGGTCCCCGGCAGCGCCTTTGTCAACCCGGGCGCCGCCTTGCGCGAGGAACTCACGCGCGAGGCCGTGCGCACCGTGCTCGCGATGACAAAGGCACGCCGCTTTGCGCCGATCGGGCGCATCGTGGACGAGCGCTGCATCGTCAACGCCATGGCCGCCCTGCTGGCCACCGGCGGCTCCACCAACCACCTGATCCACTGGGTGGCGGTGGCCCGGGCGGCGGGCATCACGATCGATTGGGATGATTTCTCGGACCTGTCGGCCGTGGTGCCGCTGCTGGCGCGGGTCTACCCCAATGGCAGCGCCGATGTGAACCAGTTCCAGGCCGCCGGCGGCCCGGGCTTTGTGATTCGCGAACTGCTGGACGCGGGCTTGATGCACGCCGAGGTCATGACGGCGCGCGCCGGCGGCCTGCGCGAGCATGCGCGCGCGCCGGTGAGCGACGCGGCTGGCGCCCTGCAATGGGTGGAGACGGGCAGCAGCAGGGACGACAGCGTGCTGCGCCCCGCCAGCCAGCCCTTCAGCGCCAGCGGCGGTCTGCGGCTGCTGCAGGGCAATCTGGGGCGCAGCGTGATCAAGGTCTCCGCGGTGCCGCAGGATCGCCACGTGATCGAGGCGCCGTGCCGCGTCTTCGATTCGCAGGAGGCGTTGCACCAGGCTTTTCAGGCCAATGAGCTCAACCGCGACATCGTCTGCGTGGTGCGATGGCAGGGGCCGCAGGCCAACGGCATGCCCGAACTGCACAAACTGGTGCCGCCCCTGGCGGTGCTGCAGGACCGGGGGTTCAAGGTGGCCCTGGTGACCGATGGCCGCATGAGCGGCGCCTCCGGCAAGGTGGTGGCAGCGATTCATGTCTCGCCCGAAGCGGCTGCCGGCGGGCCGCTGGCCCGCTTGCGCGATGGCGACCTGATTCGCCTCGATGCGAACAGCGGCGTGCTGCAGGTGCTGCTGGGCAGCGCCGAGTGGGAGGCGCGCAGCGCTGCGCCGATGCCCGCGAGCCTGCTCGCCGCCAACGGCCAGGGCATGGGCCGTGAACTGTTTGCCATGATGCGGCGCCATGCGCAGAGCGCCGAAGAGGGCGCCTGCGCCTGGCTCTGATCGATCGCACTCACCTCCGAGGGGAAGCCCATGTTTGACAACGCGAGAGTTTCAGCCCTGCAGGTGATGCAGGACGCGCCCGTGATCCCGGTCATCGTGCTGCACGATGTGGCGCATGCCGTGCCGATGGCGCGGGCCCTGCTGGCCGGCGGCATCCGGATGCTGGAGGTGACGCTGCGCACGCCGCAGGCCCTGGCCAGCATCGAGGCGATCGCGCGCGAGGTGCCGCAGGCGCTGGTCGGTGCCGGCACCGTGCGCAGCCGCGCCGATGCGCAGGCGGCCTCGATGGCCGGCGCGCGCTTTGCCGTGAGTCCGGGCTACACGACGGCGCTGGGCCTGGCGTGCCGCGACGTCGGGCTGGCGCTGCTGCCTGGTGTGGCCAGCGGCAGCGAGATCATGATGGCGCAGGAGGACGGGTTTACCGAACTGAAGTTCTTTCCCGCCTTGCAGGCCGGCGGAACGGCCATGCTCAAGGCCTGGAGCGGACCGTTTTTCGATGTCAGGTTCTGCCCCACCGGGGGCGTGAGTCGCGACAATGCGGCAGACTTTCTGGCGCTGCCCAACGTGCTGTGCGTCGGTGGTTCGTGGCTGGTGCCGCAGGAGGCCCTGGCGCGGGGCGACTGGGGCCGGATCACCGCGCTGGCGCGTGACTGCCAGGCCCTGCGCCGATAGAACGCTACGCGGGACGCTCGATCAGTTCGATCTTGTAGCCATCGGGGTCGGTGACGAAGGCGATCACGGTGCTGCCGCCCTTGACCGGGCCGGCCTCGCGCGTCACCTTGCCGCCGGCCGCCTTGATTTTCTCGCAGGCACCGCGCACGTCGGGCACGCCAAGCGCCAGGTGGCCGAATGCGGTGCCGATCTCATAGGAATCGACGCCCCAGTTGTAGGTCAGCTCGATCTCCGCGTGCTCCGGGTTCTTGCCAAAGCCGACAAAGGCCAGCGTGTATTTGTAGTCCGGGTTTTCGGTCTTGCGCAGCAGTTGCATGCCCATGACCTGGGTGTAGAAATCGATCGAGCGTTGCAGGTCGCCAACGCGCAGCATGGTGTGGAGGAATCTCATGCGGCGGATTGTGCCGCAATTTCTGCGCCAAAAAAAAGGGCCGGTCTTGCAACCAGCCCTTAAGGGATCCCTGAACCTGTTGGTTACGAAAGGACCCGAGGAGACAACCTGTGAAAACCAGCGGTTCTCAAAAAATCAATCGAGTGAAGTATCTCAGGGTTTCCACTGATTTGGTAGAGTGATCGACCAAAAGCCTGATATTGCGCAAGGTTTCTTCACGCCAGACCCGGGAATCAACGCTTTTTGGAGGCCGGCTTGGCCGCATCGGCTGCCGACGCGGCGACCGCGTTGAAATTTGATTGAGCAACATCGCTCGCCTGCTTGACGGCTTTTTGCACCGACTCCAGGGCATTGCTGGCGGCGGCCACAGCGCTCTTCATGACGGCCACAGCGGTTTCAGAACCGGCCGGCGCATTTTTTGCAGCGTTGTCGACCAGGCCCATGAACTTCTTCTGTGCATCAGCGGCCTGGCTCTCGAACGTCTTGCCGAAGTCGGCGCCTGCGCCCGAAGCGATGTCATACAGGTGACGGCTGTAGGCGGCGGTCTTTTCGGCGAGCGGCTGGAAGAGGCTCGATTGCAGGGCCATCAGCTCTTGCGCGTCCTTGACGCTCAGCAGCGCCTTGGCGTGCTCGGAGCTTTCAGCCAGGGCGGCCTTGGATGCTGTCAGATTGAGTTCAACAATTTTTTCAACGCCTTCGAAGGCTTTGCTGGTCAGGCCCATCAGGGTCTCGACGCTTGCTTTTTGTGAGGCCACGATTTGTTCGACGGTCAACATATGAAATTCTCCAGAAAGGGTAAGGTAAAAAAGGTATCTGCTCCGAAACCCGGCTCTGGGCCCAGTTCATGTTGCAGTGCAGCATGAGGCGAATTATAGGGTGCTGTTCGACGCATGCAAGTGTTTTTTGCTGCGACGCAACATATTAGACCCAAAATTCTAAAACCCCGGTTTTGCTGCCGGGGCCTGAAGATGGCAGCAAATTTGTGGTGCACCTGCCGCATTTTTCCGGCTTGCGCCTGGCGCGCTGGCAAAATCGGGCCCCATGAGTGAAATCAGATTCGAAAAGCCGCAGGCCGCGGAGCGCAGCGCCTACAGGGTGTTTCGCAGCATCGGCACGCGCTGGATGGACAACGACGCCTACGGGCATGTCAACAACGTGGTCTATTACAGCTGGTTCGACACCGCCGTCAACGCCTACCTGATCGAGCAGGGGGTGCTCGATGTCGAGCACGGCGAGACCATCGGGCTGGTCATCGAGACCCGGTGCAACTACTTTTCACCGCTCGCGTTTCCGCAGACGGTGGAGGCCGGCATTCGGGTGGCCCGGCTCGGTTCGAGCAGCGTGCGCTACGAGGTCGGCCTGTTCGCGCAGGGCCAGCCGCTGAGTGCCGCCCGCGGGCACTTTGTTCATGTCTACGTCAATCGGGCGAGCCGTCGCCCGGCCCCCCTGCCTGCCAATCTGAAAACCGTTCTGGAGACCCTTCTATGACACACGACCTTCCGGATTCCGCGATCGTGGACGCCGCCATCACCTCGCGCATGGCGGTGCGCGCTTTCACGCAGCAGCCGGTTGCGCGCCAGGACATCGCCGACCTGCTGCAGGTCGCCTCGCGCGCGCCCTCGGGCACCAACACCCAGCCCTGGAAGGTCTATGTGCTGCAAGGCGCCAGCCGCGATCAGCTGGTCGACAAGGTGTGCGCCATCCACGAGGCCATGCGCAGCGACCCGGCGCTGCTCGCCGACTACCAGGAGCAGTACGACTACTATCCCGCCAAGTGGTTCAGCCCCTATATCGAGCGGCGCCGCGAAAACGGCTGGGGCCTCTACGGGCTGCTGGGCATCACCAAGTCGGACCGCGACATGATGCACGTGCAGATGCAGCGCAATTTCAGGTTCTTCGACGCGCCGGTCGGCTTGATGTTCACGCTCGACCGCGGCATGGGGCGCGGCTCGCTGCTCGACTATGGCACCTTCCTGCAAAACATCATGGTGGCGGCGCGCGGGCGCGGCCTGTCGACCTGCCCGCAGCAGGCATGGAACATGTTCAACAAGGTCATCCTGCCCCACGTCGGCGCCGGCGCGCAGGAGTTGCTGGTCTGCGGCATGGCCCTGGGCTACGCTGATCAGACGGCGGTCGTGAACACCTTTCACACCCCGCGCGTGCCACTCGACGAGTTTGTGCACTGGCTCGATTGACGGTCCGCGCCAGCCCAGGCCGGACCGACCGAGCAGAACGACCTGCTGGCGCGCCGCGCAGATCGGGTAATCACGATGGTGGCCGGCCAATTAACGCGATAAAGTGCGGGCATGATCATTACCAGTCTTCTTGACACCGACCTCTACAAGTTCACCATGATGCAGGCCGTGCTGCATCAGTTCCCGGGCGCGCAGGTTGAATACAGGTTCAAGTGCCGCAACCCGGGCATCGACCCGGCCAGCGGTCGCGCCCGGCATGACCTGGCCGCCCATGTGAACGAGATCCGCGACGAGATCCGCTCCCTGTGCAGCCTGCATTTTCAGGATGCCGAGCTGACCTACCTGCATTCGCTGCGCTTCATCAAGAGCGACTTCATCGACTTCCTGGGCCTGTTCAAGCTCAACGAGAAATACATCACCGTGACCGCGCTGCCGTCCGGCGAAATCGACATCAACATTCGGGGGCCATGGCTGCACACCATCCTGTTCGAGATCCCGGTGCTGGCGATCGTCAACGAAGTCTACTTTCGCAACACCCAGAAGCTGCCCGACCTGATGGAGGGGCGTCGGCGACTCGACACCAAGATCGGACAATTGCGCGAGGCCGGACTGGCCGAACTCAAGATTGCCGACTACGGCACGCGCCGCCGCTTTTCGCAGGCCTGGCACGAAGAGGTCCTGCGCGTCCTGCTCAATCGCCTTGGCACGCGTCAGAGCCCGGGCAACGTGGCCGGCACCGCGGGCCAACTGGCCGGCACCAGCAATGTGCTGTTTGCCATGAAGCTGGGCCTGACGCCGCTGGGCACGATGGCGCACGAGTACCTGCAGGCCTGTCAGGCGCTGGGCCCGCGCCTGCGCGACAGCCAGATCTACGCCTTCGAGTCCTGGGCCAAGGAGTACCGCGGCGACCTCGGTATTGCGCTCAGCGATGTCTACGGCATGAGCGCCTTTCTGCGCGACTTCGACCTCTATTTCTGCAAGCTGTTCGACGGCGCCCGCCATGACAGCGGAGACCCGTTCCAGTGGGCCGAGCGCATGCTCGAGCACTATCACCACAACCGGGTCGATCCGCGCACCAAGACCCTGATCTTCTCCGATGGCCTGACGGTGCCGCGCACGATCGAGCTCTACCAGCAGTTCAGGGGCCGCTGCCAGCTGGCCTTTGGCATCGGCACCAACCTGACCAACGACCTGGGCTACGAGCCCCTGCAAAACGTGATCAAGATGGTGCGCTGCAACGGGCAACCCGTGGCCAAGCTGTCGGACTCACCGTCCAAGGACATGTGCGAGGACGAGAAATACCTGGCCTATCTGCGCCAGGTCTTCGACATTTCGCATCCGCAGTGATCGCTGCGCTTGCAACACAAACCATCCAAACGAAAAGCAGCGCACCATGTTGACCGCCATCGCCCTTGTCTTTACCCTGTCCTATCTGGCCATTGCGCTGGAGCACCCGCTCAAGATCAGCAAGTCGGCCTCGGCGCTGATGGGGGCCGGCTGGTTGTGGACGATCTACGCGCTGGCCAGCGGCGACATCAACCAGGTCGATGCCGATCTGAACCGCTCACTGATGGGAACGGCGCAGATCGTGTTCTTCCTGATGGGCGCGATGACCATCGTCGAGGTGGTCGACGCGCACGAAGGCTTTCTGGCCATCACCTCGCGCATCAGGACCCGGCGCCTGTCATCCCTGATGTGGCTGGTGGGGTTTGTGACCTTCTTCCTGAGCTCGATCCTGGACAACCTGACCACCACCATCGTCATGGTTTCGCTGATGAAGAAACTGCTCGACAAGCGCGAGGACCGGATCTTCTTTGCCGGCATCATCGTCATCGCAGCCAACGCCGGCGGCGCCTGGACGCCGATCGGCGACGTCACCACGACCATGCTCTGGATCGGCAACCAGATCACCACGCTGTCGATCATGAAGAGCGTGTTCCTCGCGTCCCTGGTCAATCTGCTGGTGCCGCTGGCGGTGACCAGCTACCTGCTGGGCGACCGGGCGGTGGTCGCGCCGGCGCGCAGGCAGGGCGCCGAAACGATTCGTTCATCTGACTTCGAACGCAACCTGATGCTGTTCCTGGGCCTTGCCATCCTGGTCGGGGTGCCGATGTTCAAGACCGTGACGCACCTGCCGCCGTTCATGGGCATCCTGTTCGGCCTGGGCATGCTGTGGATGGTGGGCGACCTGCTGCACCTGAAAAAGGAAGAGGACAGGAAGCAGCACCTGACCCTGGTCCACGCGCTGACGCGCATCGACATGAGTTCCATCATCTTCTTCATCGGCATCCTGATGGCCGTCGCGGTGCTCGAGCACACCCACGTGCTGGGCGCGCTGGCGCAGTGGCTCGACAAGACGGTCGGGCGCCAGGACATCATTGTCCTGATCATCGGCCTGGCCAGCGCCGTGGTCGACAACGTGCCGCTGGTGGCGGCCTCGATGGGCATGTACACGCTGGCGCAATACCCGACCGACAGTTTCCTTTGGGAGTTCATTGCCTACTGCGCCGGCACCGGCGGCTCGATCCTGATCATCGGTTCGGCGGCGGGTGTCGCCGCCATGGGGCTCGAGAAAATTGATTTTTTCTGGTACGCGCGAAAGATCGGCGGCCTGGCGCTGCTGGGATATCTCGCCGGCGCCCTGGTCTATGTCATGCAGTACCGGCTGTTTCATTGAGCGAACTTTTTCAAATTCGTCATTGCGAGCGCAGCGCGGCAATCCAGGGCTGATGGATTGCCG
>CAIMBE010000113.1 GCA_903839085.1 uncultured beta proteobacterium
TGGATTGCTTCACTTCTTTCGCAATGACGACGTGCTTTCACGTTAACGAATTCTTGCAAAAGAATCATCATGAATCTGCCCCGCCGCTTTGAGGACGTCCAACAGCTCGAAGACCTGATGTCCACGCCCTCGCCGGCGCTGGTGGATGCATTGGCGCGCGTGCCCGGCGACATCATGGTGCTGGGCGTGGGCGGCAAGATGGGCCCCACGCTGGCGCGCATGGCCAGGCGCGCGGCGCCGGCAAAGCGAGTCATCGGCGTGGCGCGCTTCTCCGAGCCCGGCCTGCGCGAGCGACTGCAGGGGCAGGGCGTCGATTGCATCGAGGCTGACCTGCTCTCGCGCGACCAGTTGGCCGCCCTGCCCGAGGCCGACAACATCGTGTTCATGGCCGGGCGCAAGTTCGGCTCGACCGGCAGCGAGTGGCTGACCTGGGCCATGAACGCGCATGTGCCGGCGCTGGTGGCCGAGCGCTATCGCAGTTCGCGCATCGTGGCCTTCTCCACCGCCTGCGTCTACCCTTTTGTCAGCGTCGCCGGCAGCGGTGCCGGGGAGACGCTGGCGCCGACCGCGCCCTCGGGCGAGTACGCCAATTCCTGCGTCGCGCGCGAGCGCATGTTCGAGCATTTTTCGCACCGCCACGGCACGCCCGGGCGGCTCCTGCGCCTGTCCTATGCGATCGACATGCGCTATGGCGTGCTGCTCGATCTGGCCAACAAAGTGCTTGCGCGCGAGCCGATCGACTTGAGCATGGGCCACGCCAACATCATCTGGCAGGGCGAGGCCAACGACTGGGCGCTGCAGGCGCTCGCGCATTGCCAGACGCCGACTGCGCCGCTCAACCTGAGCGGCCCGCGAATCAGCATCCGCACCACGGCGCAGTCGCTGGGTGAACGCCTTGGCGTTGCGCCGGTCTTCAGCGGCGTCGAGGCCGACAGCGCCTGGCTGGTCGATTGCGCCCAGGCCCGGGCGCTGTTCGGTCCGCCCGCGGTCGGCCTTGAAACCATGATCGACTGGACCGCGGACTGGGCGCGGCGCGGCATGGCCACGCTGGGCAAGCCCACGCACTACGAGACGCGCGACGGAAAATATTGAAGATGGTTGCGGAATTCAGGACACCTACTTTCGTCATCGCGAGCGCAGCGTGGCGATGCATGCTGGAGTGCCAGCGACGTGGCCCTGGATTGCCACGTCGCCTGGCTCCTCGCAATGACGAATGCTGAAGCCTCACATGCATTGGCGCGATATTCCTGCTGACTCTCTGGCTGTTTTCCGAAAGGGCGCGGTGATCCCGGCGCACCTGCTGGCGCTCGACGCCGGCCGCCAGCTTGACCGCGTGCGCCAGCGCGCCATGACGCGCTACTACCTGGACGCCGGCGCGGGCGGCCTTGCGGTGGGCGTGCATTCGACCCAGTTCGCGATCCGCGATGCGGGACTGTACGAGCCGGTGCTCGAGCTCGCCATGCGGAGCGCGCGCGACTGGACGCCGCTGGGCGGCGCGCGGCCCCTGTTCATGATCGCCGGCCTGGCCGGACGGACCGCGCAGGCGCGGCGCGAGGCCGCCACGGCCAGCACGCTGGGCTACCACGCGGGCCTGCTCAGTCTGGCCGCGATGAAGGGCAGTGACGAGGACGCGCTGATCGCGCATTGCCGCGAGATCGCCGACCTCATGCCGCTGGTCGGTTTCTACCTGCAAGGCGCGGTCGGCGGCATTGCGCTGTCAGCGCGCTTCTGGGAGCGCTTTGCCGCCATCGACAACGTGGTGGCGATCAAGATGGCGCCCTTCAACCGCTACCGCACGCTCGATGTCATTCGCGGCGTCGTGGCGGCGCGCGCCGAGCAGCGCGTCACGCTCTACACCGGCAATGACGATCACATCGTGCTCGACCTGCTGGCGCCCTTTGTGTTCGAGCGCGACGGCCGGCCCGTGACCGTGCGCATCCAGGGCGGCCTGCTCGGGCACTGGAGCGTCTGGACGCTGCGCGCCGTGCAACTGCTGGCGCGCGTGCACCAGGCGGTTGCCAGCGGTCAGATTTCAGCCGACCTGCTGGCGCTGGACTCGCAGGTCACCGACTGCAACAGCGCCCTGTTCGATGTCGCCAACGATTTTCGCGGCTGCATCGCGGGCTGCCATGAGATCCTGCGCCGTCAGGGCCTGCTCGAAGGCATCTGGTGCCTCGATCCCGCCGAGGGCCTGAGCCCGGGCCAGGCCGAAGAGCTGAGCCGCGTCAGCGCGGCCTATCCCGCGCTCACCGACGACGCCTTTGTCAGCAGCCACCTTGCGCGCTGGCTGGCCGCCTGACAGACTGTGTATATTTGTTCACCCCGCATCCACCTCCCACCACCCACTGAAGGAAACATCATGAAGAAGCGTTACTTTCTCAAAGGCCTGTCACTCTCGGCGCTGGCATTGGCGATCGCCCTGCCGGCGGCGGCGCAGCAATGGAAGCCGAGCCGTCCGATCAACCTGATCGTGCCCTGGGCCGCAGGCGGCTCGACCGACCAGGTCACGCGCCTGGCGGCCTCCGAGATGGAGAAGGCGCTGGGCCAGACCATCGTCATCGTGAACCAGCCCGGCGCCTCGGGGTCGATCGGCACCAAGAGCGCCTTTGACGCGCCGCGCGACGGCTACACCTGGACCGCCGGCGCGGCGCAGGACCTGGGCACCTATGAGACGCTGGGCTCGCTCAAGACCCGCATCAGCGACTGGCACCTGTTCCTCAACGTCGCCAACATCCAGGTCATCGGCGTCAACCCGAAGACCCCGTACAACAATGCCAAGGAACTGCTCGATGCGATGAAGGCGAATCCGGGCAAGATTTCTGTGGCCACCGCGGGCGTCACCTCGGCCGGCCACAACGCCATGGAACTGATCTCCAAGGTCACCGGCGTCAAGTACCGCCATGTCACGTATGACGGCGGCAACCCCGCGGTCGTGGCCACGGTGGCCGGCGAGGCCGAGGTCACCACGCAACTGGCGGTCGAGCAGGCCGACATGATTCGCGGCAAGCGGCTGCGCCCGCTGGCCACGGTGAGCGACAAGCCGCTGGAGATCGAGGGCTACGGCGTCATCCCGGCGCTGGCGCAGACGCTGCCCGGCTTCACCGCGCCGGCCAACTACTTTGGCATCTTCATTCCCAAGGGCGTGCCCGACGAGGTCGTCAAGACGGTGGAAAAAATCTGGTCCGAAAACATCGCCAAGAGCGAGGCGCTGAAGAAGTACGCTGTCAGCCGCGGCGCGCTCTTCGCGCCGCAGTACGGCGACGCGGCGCAGAAGGCCGTGTTCCCGGCGATCCAGGCCAACGCCTGGCTGCTGTTTGACGGCGGCAAGGCCAAGGTGTCGCCCGACACCGTGGGCATTCCGAAGCCGTGAGAACACCCCTGAGCGCCTGCGCCGCCACCCCCGAAGCGTCATGAGCGACGACGACAACGACAAGATTGCGCCGCGCGCCGACCTCGCGGACGCCGCGTTCTGGATCGTGCTGGGCGTGGCGGTGCTGATCGGCTCGGTCACGATGGACCGGCTCGAGCGCCAGGGCGTCAATCCGTACACGGTGCCGGGTCTGCTTCCCGGGCTGCTGGGCATCGCCATGATCGCGCTCGGCGGCATCCTAGGGCTGCGCAGCCTGAGGCGCGGCGCGCTGCTCCACGTCGGCCCGGCCGCGCCGGACGCCCATGAGCGCGAGCGCTGGCGCCGCATCTGGGTCGTCACCGCCCTGTGCGTGGGCTATGGCGTGGTGCTGATCGGTCACGGCCTGCCGTTCTGGCTGTCGTCGACGATCTATGTCACCGGCTCGATCCTGATCCTGCAGCGCATGAGCCACGACCCGGCCGTGCGGCGCCAGACGCCGCGCGCCTGGGCCAAGGCGCTGGCCATCGGGTTTTGCTCGTCGCTCGTCACGCACCTCGTGTTCCAGGAACTGTTCCTGGTGCGCATGCCCTGAGGACCGCACGCCATGTTCCAGGGACTCTCCGATCTGGGCCAGGCCTGGCTCAGCTTCATGAACCCGATGACGCTGGCCTATGGCCTGGGCGGCGCCTTCGTCGGCATCGTCATGGGCATCCTGCCCGGCCTGTCGGCCACGCTCGCGATCGCGCTGCTGACCACGCTGACCATCAAGCTGCAGACCAACGACGCGATCCTGGTGCTGATCTGCTCCTACGTCGGCGCGCTCTACGGCGGCTCGCGCACCGCGATCCTGCTCAACATTCCCGGCACCGCGGCCAACGCCGCCTCCTGCGCCGACGGTTATGCGCTGGCCATGAAGGGCCAGGCCGGACGGGCCATCGGCATTGCGACCTCGGGCGCCTTTGTCAGCACGCTGTTCGGCGTGCTGTGCCTGGCCACTTTCACGCCGGCGCTGGCCGAGGTGGCGCTCTCCTTCGGTGCTTTCGAATTCTTCTGGCTGGCGCTGTTCGGCGTCACGATGTCGGGCAGCATCGTCGGCAACGATCCGCTCAAGGGCTGGCTGATGGGCATGCTCGGACTGTTCCTGGCCCAGGTCGGCCAGGAGGGCCTGTACGCGCACGACCGCTTCACCTTCGGCTGGGACGAACTCTCCGGCGGCTTTGCGCTGATTCCGGCGCTGGTGGGCGCCTTCGGCCTGGCCGAGGTGCTGACGACGCTGGCCGACCCGGTCGAGCGCAAGATCATGGACATGAAAGACTCGGTGCTGCCGCGCTTTCGCGAAGTGCTGCAGTACTGGCGCACCGTGCTGCGCTCGGGCGTGATCGGCGTCCTGACCGGACTGCTGCCGGGTGTCGGCGAGGACGCCGGCGCCTGGATGTCCTACGCCGCGGCCAAGGCCGTGAGCAAGGAGAAGGACCAGTTCGGCAAGGGTTCGATCGACGGCCTGATGGCGGCCGAGACCGGCGACATGGCCTCGATACCGGGGCACATCATCCCCTGCCTGGCGCTTGGCATCCCGGGCTCGGCGCCGTCGGCGGTGCTGATGGCGGCCATGATCATCCACGGCGTTCAGCCCGGGCCGATGCTGATGATCCAGCACCCGCACTTCATCTACGAGGTGGTGGCGATGACGACGCTGGCCTCGATCACGATCCTGCTGTTCGGCCTGTTCGGCGTGCGCCCCCTGCTGCACGTGCTGCGGGTGCCGCGGGCGGTGCTGATGCCGATCGTCTTCGTGCTGTGCACGGTGGGCGCGTTCGCCACCGCTTCAAGGCTGTTCGATGTCTACGCGATGCTGGCGATCGGCACCGGCGCGTTCTTCCTGCGCCGGCGCGGCTACGAGATGGCGCCGCTGGTGCTGGGCATGGTGCTGGGTCCGCTGCTCGACAAGAGCCTGCGCCGCGGCCTGGTGCTGTCCGACGGCAGCCTGACGCCGTTCTTCACGCGCCCGATCTGCATCGCCTTTGCCAGCGTCACGATCTTCACCATCTTGCTCTATGTGCCGGCCTTCAAGTCGCTGGTGCAGGGCGCCACCGGCGCCCTCAGCGCCATGCTCAAGGCGCTGCTGCCGCGGCGCAGCTAACTGGCGTGAATCCTGAACGACATCCGGATAATGAAAGCGTTCCGTCATTGCGAGCGCAGCGCGGCAATCCATGAATTCAGGGGCCATGGATTGCTTCACTTGCTTCGCAATGACGGCCTTATTTCACGTTAATGCAACAGGTGTCCCTCATGCGAATCGCTCTCTGCAACGAAGTGCTGGCCAGCATGCCGCTGGCGCAGCAATGCGAGCTGGCGGCCGCGCTCGGCTACGACGGTCTGGAGATCGCGCCCTTCACGCTGAGCGACGCGCCGCAGCTCATGTCTGCCGGCGCGGCGGCCAACGTCCGTGCCACGGTCGAGTCCTTTGGCCTGGTGGTCACCGGCCTGCACTGGCTGCTGGTCAAGCCAGACGGCCTGTCGCTGACCGACCCCGACGCGGCGCTGCGCGCGCGCACGCTCGAGGTCATGAAGCGCCTGACCGGTCTGTGCGCTGAGCTCGGCGGCAAGGTGCTGGTGCATGGCTCGCCCAAACAGCGCCAGATCGCGCCGGGCGAGAGCCACGCCAGCGCGCTGGCGCGCCTGCAGGACGGCCTGGCGCAGGTGGCCAGAGATGCCGGCGCCAATGACGTCACCTATTGCATCGAGCCGCTGTCGCGCAATGAAACGCAGCTGCTCAACACCGTGGCGCAGGCCGCGGCGGTGGTGCGCGCCATCGACCACCCGCACTTGCGCACCATGATCGACTGCAGCGCGGCGGGCTTGAGCGAGACTGAAAGCGTGGCCGATCTTATCGATCGCTGGCTGCCGACCGGTTTGATCGCGCACATCCAGCTCAACGATCCGAACCGGCGCGGCCCCGGGCAGGGTGAGATGAGGTTTGCGCCCATCCTGGCCGCGCTGCGGCGCCAGCGCTACGCCGGCGTGCTGGCGCTCGAGCCCTTCGACTACCTGCCCGACGGCCCCGCCACGGCGGCCTTCTGCATCGGCTATCTGCGCGGTTTGCTGGAAGTGGGGGCCTGACATGGCGGCGCTGTTTCGCATCGCCGAGATCGAGCTGTACGAGCGAGCGGTGGTGCTGCGCCTGCCCTTTCGCTTTGGCGTCGTCACGCTGACCGAGTGCCCGCAGGCTTTTGCGCGCGCGCGCATCGAACTGCCCGGGGGCAGCAGTGCCTGGGGCGCGGCGGCCGAACTGATGGCGCCCAAATGGTTCGACAAGAACCTGGCCCTGAGCAACGAAGACAACTTCGGGCAGTTGCGCGACGTGCTGCGGCTTGCGCGCGAGGCCTACCTGAGCGAGGGCAGGGCGGACAGCGCCTTCGGCCATTTCGCGCGCCAGCACGACCCGCACCGGGCGAAGTGCGCAGAGCGCGCCTACAACCCGCTGCTGGCGAGCTACGGGCCGGCGCTGCTCGACCGCGCCGTGCTCGATGCGCTGTGCCGCGCCAAGCAGGTGTCTTTCTACGCGGCCATGAGGGCCAATCTGGCAGGCATTGGCTCGGCTCGACAGGAGTTCCAGGGCATCGATTTCGACCGTTTCCTCGGTGCGCTGGCACCGGCCTCGACGATCGAGGCGCGCCATACGGTGGGACTGCTCGATGCCATCACGGACGCCGACCTGACGCAGCGCGTGAACGACGGCCTGCCTGAAACGTTTGAAGACGTGGTGCGGGTCTACGGCCACCGCTACTTCAAGCTCAAGGTCGGCGGCAGCATCGCGGCCGACCTGCAGCGCCTGACGGCGCTGGCCGCGGTCCTGGACCGTTTGAGCGAGCCCTACTTTGTCTCGCTCGACGGCAACGAGCAGTACGCCGACGCGCAGGGCGTGGCCGAACTGCTCGGGCGCATGCGCGCCACACCGGCGCTGGCGCGGCTGTTGGCTTCGATCCTCTTCATCGAGCAGCCGATCGCGCGCAAGACCGCGCTCGAGGTCGACCTGCGCCAGGCGGCCCTGGGCAAGCCGGTGATCATCGACGAGTCGGACGGCGAGCTCGACAGCTTTGTGCAGGCGCGCGCGCGCGGCTACGCCGGCGTCTCATCGAAGACCTGCAAGGGCTTCTACAAGGCGATCCTGAACGCGGCGCGCTGCGCCGCCTGGAACGCGGAACAGCCGGCCACGCCGTTCTTCATGTCGGCCGAAGACCTGACGACCCAGGCCGGGCTGTCGGTGCAGCAGGACCTCGCGCTGGTCAATCTGCTGGGCATCGGGCACGTCGAGCGCAACGGCCACCACTACGTCAACGGCATGGCGGCGCTGGCGATCGCCGAGCAGCAGGATTTTCTGCGCGCCCACGCCGATCTCTATGAACAGTCGCACGGCGCGGTCCGGCTGAGAATACGCGAGGGGCGGATTGCGCTGGGCTCGCTCGCCTGCAGCGGTTTTGCCAGCGCCGCGCTGCCCGACTTCGGTCGCATGTCGGCGCTGGCCTGAGGCGGCCTTGCGCGCTCAGCGCCAGGCGTCGCGGGCGCGCTCGCGAACTGCGATGCCCGCGCTGAGCGGCGCCAGCGCGGCGGCGCCCTCGGCGACGGCCGCCGGCCAGACCACGGTCTCGAATTTCGCCACCAGGGCGTCGTCGATGAAGCGGCTGCGCGCGGCGTAGATGTGGCGCTGGCCCAGGGCCGACTGCTGCGTCACATAAAAACGCTGCGGCACCAGCAGGTGCAGATGCTCGCGGGCGCGCGTCATCGCAACGTAGAGCAGGCGGCGCTCCTCATCGATCTCGTCCTGCGAGCCGGTGCCCAGGTCGGACGGAATGCAGCCGTCCACGACATTGAGCACATGGACCGAGGTCCACTCCTGGCCCTTGGCCGAATGGATGGTCGAGAGGATCACGTAGTCCTCATCGCGCAGCGCCTCGCCCGCGCGGTCGCTGCTGGCGTCCGGCGGATCGAGCGTGAGCTCGCTCAGAAAGCGCTCGCGGCTGGCGTAGCTTGCCGCGATGCGCTCGAGGTTGTCCAGATCGGCGCGCCGCACCGCGGCATCGTCGTGCAGGCGCTCCAGGTGCGGGACATACCAGCGCTTGGCCAGGTCGACGTCGGCCGGCCAGTTGCGCTGCGGCTGGCGCAGCGCGCGGTACAGCAGCACAAAAGTCTGCCAGGCCGCCGCCGCGCCGGCGGGCATGCGAAAGGCCTCGAGCGCGAGCGCCGGATCGGGCGCCTGCTCCATCGCGTCGAGCAGGCGCGCGGCATGCGCCGGACCGACGCCGGGAATCAGTTGCACGACCCGAAAGCCGGCCATGCGCCCGCGCGGATTCTGCGCAAAGCGCAGCACCGCCAGCAGGTCCTTGACATGCGCGGCCTCGAGAAACTTCAGGCCGCCGAACTTGACGAAGGGAATCTGGCGGCGCGTCAGCTCAAGCTCGAGCGCCGCGCTGTGCGAGGAGGTGCGAAACAGCACCGCCTGCGACTTGAGCGCGAGCCCGGCCTCGCGCTGCTCCAGGATCCGGCTGGCGACCCAGACGGCCTGCTCTGCCTCGTCGCTGACCATCACCAGCTGCGCGCGTCCGCTGCCCGCCTTGTCGCTCCACAGCGTCTTGTCGTGGCGCTCGCTGGCCTGCGCGATCACGGCGTTGGAGACTTCGAGCAGCGGCTGCGTCGAGCGGTAGTTGCGCTGCAGCGTCACCCGGCGCGCCGGCGGGTCGAACTGCTGCGGAAAATCAAGGATGTTGCGCACCGTGGCGCCGCGAAAGCTGTAGATGCTCTGGGCATCGTCGCCGACCACCGTCAGCCCGGCGCCCTCGGGCTTGAGCCCGAGCAGGATCGCCGCCTGCAGCCGGTTGGTGTCCTGGTATTCATCGACCAGCACATGGTCAAAGCGCGCGCCGACTTCGGCGCCGAGCTGCGGGTCGGCCATCATCTCGGACCAGAACAGCAGCAGGTCGTCGTAGTCGAGCACGTTTTGCCGCTGCTTGATGTCGACATAGGCGCCAAACAGCCGCTTGAGCTCGCTCTCCCACGGGCTGCACCACGGGAACGCCTGCTGCAGCACCTGCGCCAGCGGCTGCTGGCTGTTGACCACGCGCGAGTAGATCGACAGGCAGGTGCCCTTTTGCGGAAAGCGGCTGCGCGTCGAGGTCAGGCCAAGGTCGTGGCGCGCCAGCCCGAGCAGGTCTTCCGAGTCGCCGCGGTCGTGGATCGTGAAGGACGCATCGAGCCCGAGGCGGCCCGCGTAGTCGCGCAAGAGGCGCGCCGCGACGCTGTGGAAGGTGCCCGACCAGGGCAGCGAGGGCAGCTGGCGCGCGCCGCCGCGGCCCAGCACGCGGTTGATCACGCTGGCGGCGCGGCGCTCCATCTCGAGCGCGGCGCGGCGCGAGAAGGTCAGCAGCAAAAGGCGCTGCGGGTCCTGCTGGTGCAGGATCAGCTTGGCAACGCGGTAGGCCAGCGTGTTGGTCTTGCCGGTGCCGGCGCCGGCAATGATGAGCAGGGCGCGCGCGTCCGCGCCATCCTCGCCCAGGCCGTGCCCGACCGCCAGCCGCTGCTCGGCGTTGAGCGAATCAAAGGGATCGGCGACGTCAGGCATGGCGCCACTGTACCCGTTGCGCCGCCGCGACCGGCACGCTCGACATATCCATACCAATGGAGAGGGTTTTCTATTTTGGCGCTTTCAGGCCGGGCGCGGATGGCGCATAGTAGCGGGGGCCTTTTCGAATAATTTACACCGGGGAGTGATTTCATGAAATTGAGGCAAACCGCGCGCCGCGCGGCAACCATTCTTGCGCTGGCATCGCTGGCAGCGGGTCCGCTGGGCACCGCGCAGGCCCAGCAGCGCTACAGCGTCTCGCCCGACGGGCAGGAGGTGCGCGATGGCAAGACCAGCCTGAGCTGGCGGCGCTGCGCCGAAGGCATGGCCTGGAACGGCAAGGCCTGCGCCGGCAAGCCCGCCAAATTCAGCTACGTCGCCGCGCAGAAATACCTGAGCGCCCAGGCTGCGACCGGCTGGCGCATGCCGACCAAGGAGGAACTGCTGAGCCTGGTGGACAAGACGCAGCGCAAGCCGGCGATCGATGGCAGCGCCTTTCCCAATACGCCGGCGGCGATGTTCTGGTCCACGCGCGCCGAGTCAAAAGACAATCTCAATGCCTGGATCGTCGACTTCAATGGCGGTCACGTGTTTGGCAACAACGGCACCAAGGCGCCACACCTGCGTCTGGTGCGCGACAAGGCGCCCTGAGGCAGCTTGCCTGTGCGCCTCACCTGGGCCCCAGGGGACTGGCGCCGGTCACGCGCGCCTGGGTCCGCTCCACGTCGCTGCTGAGCCGATCCGCCAGCAGGCTGATCAGATGAAAGCCGAAGGCCGGCTCCTGGTAATACAGCTGCTTGACCGTGCTGTCGTCGATCTGAAGCACGGTGCAGGGCTGTACCGCGCGCACCGTCTGCGTGCGCATGCCGCTGGGTGAAAACAGCGCGATCTCGCCAAAGATGCGGCCCTGCTCGATCGGCTTGCCGATCTCGGCCAGCTCGAGCTGCCCGTCCACCAGCAGGAACAGGTGCTCGGCCCGGTCGCCCTTCTTGAAGAGCGTCTGCCCGGCCTTGAGCTTGCGCGCCTTCATATAGGGTTTGAGCCAGAGCCGGACGTGATCGGACGCGGCGGCGGCGGAGCGCACGCGCCGCGCCAGCCGCGTGACCTCGACCGCGCGATAGATGTTCATGGGCAGCAGCAGCAGGGCGGCCGCGAGCGTGGAGTACGAGGGACTCAGGACGCCGTAGACGATCAGCGCCAGATCGCTGGCCGCCGCCAGCCAGCGCAGCGGCATCATGGTGCGCACCAGCGCGCCGGCCATCACCAGGGCGATGCCCAGCACCACCGCCACCGCCGCGACCATCTGCCGCGGCGACGCCAGCACCTCGGCACCATAGCTTGCCGCCGCAGCGGCGAGCTGCTCGGCTATGCCGACCGTCACGCCGCTGCCCTCACGAGCCTAGCCATCATCATGCATGCACTGCATTGCGGTTCCTGTGTCAAGTTCAAGCGCGGATTGGGCACCAAGAAGCCGCAATGGCCGCTGTGGCTGAAGTTGGTTGACATTCGAGTAGGGTCAATTTGTGACAGAGTCTTTGTTTCATTGCGCGGATCTGCGCCGCTATCAGCGAGTGCTGGGGCCATCCATGGTAGCCCCGACTCTCGCGCGCCTATTGTGTTAGTCTTTTCGGATGATTGTGCCACCGCAGAATTCGCGTTTTCGCCTCAGGCGATATTTTTCGATCGCCAGCGGTTTGCTGATGCTGGCGGTTGCGATGCCGCTGGCCTATGCCTATTTTTACAGCGAGGTCAGGGAGCACACCGGGCTGGCCGGTATGCGCAATGAAGTGCTGGCGCGCACCTATGCCAACGTGCTCTGGCCGATGTATGGCGAGTTTCTCCTGAGCCAGGACGTCGGCGCTGCGCAGCGGCCGGCGCACGAATCGACGCTCAAGCTCGATGCGGCCTTCAGGCAGATGTCGCGCGACGCGCCGGTCATCAAGATCAAGGTCTATAACCTCCAAGGGGTCGCGGTCTACTCGTCGGTCTTGCGCGAGATTGGCGAGAACAAGAGCCAGAACATCGGATTCAAGAGCGCCCGCGTCGGCTCCCTGGTCAACGAGCTGACCCACCGCGGCAGCATGAGCGCCACCGAGGGTGAAATTCAGAATGTCGACGTGGTTTCATCCTACATCCCGATTCGCCTCAATGGCGGCGAAGTGACGGCCGTCTTCGAGCTCTACGCCAACGTCACCGAGACCGTCTCGCGCATCCAGGTGGTCACCCTGCAGCTGCTGTTGGCCCTGCTGGGCGTATTCCTGCTGCTCTATCTGAGCCTGCTGGCGATCGTGGCCCGGGCCGACGCGATCCTGGGCCGCCAATATGCGGCGCTGCAGGACAGCGAGGGGCGGTTGCGCGGCAAGACCAGCGAGCTCCAGAGCGAAATTGTGGAGCGCCAGGAAATCGAGCAGGCGCTGCGCCAGAGCGAGGAGGTGGCGGCTTCGGCCAATCGGGCCAAGTCCGAATTCCTGTCCGGCATGAGCCACGAGTTGAGGACGCCGATGAATGCGATCATCGGTTTCGCGCAGTTGCTCGAGACCGAGCCGCTGTCGCCGCTGTCGTCCAATCAACAGCGTTTCGTCAAGCAGATCCTCAAGGCCGCGGACCATCTCCTGAACCTGATCAACCAGGTGCTGGACCTGGCGCGCATTGAATCGGGCAAGATGCCGCTTTCCCTGGAGCCGGTGTCGCTGGCGGACCTGATGGATGACGCCCTGCCGATGGTTCAGCATCTGGCGCAGCAGCACAAGGTCAGAAGCATCGAGTCGGACTGCGCCGATCTGCGCGTCGTTGCCGACTATGGCCGGCTCAAGCAGGTGCTGCTCAATCTCGTCAGCAATGCCATCAAATACAACCGGCCCGACGGCGTCGTGCGCGTCGCTGCGGCGGCGCAGGGCGACCTGATCCGGATCGAGGTGTCGGATACCGGGCCCGGCATTCCGCCCGACAAACTCGACGATCTGTTTCAGCCCTTCAACCGCCTGGGCATCGAGTCGGCGGACGTCGAGGGGACCGGCATCGGACTGGCCCTGAGCAAGCGCATGGTGGAGGCCATGGGCGGTGCGATCGGCGTCCAGAGCGGCGTCGGCGTGGGCAGCACCTTCTGGATGACGCTGCCGGCGGCGCCGTCCGACCTGCAGCGAGCGGCCGAGGCGCCAGGCAGCGCGCCGTCGCGCAAGGATCGGCTGCGCCAGGACAAGGTGATCCTCTACATCGAGGACAATCCGGCCAACGTGATGCTGATGGAGGAAATTATCCAGCGCCTTGAGGGCCTGCGCCTGGTCTGCACGCACAACGCGGAACTCGGCAATGCGATGGCGTTCCAGGACCCGCCCGACCTCATCATCATGGACATCAATCTGCCGGGCATGGACGGACTGCAGGCGCTGCAGGTGCTGCGCGGCGTCCCCGCCACGGCGCACATACCGGTGCTCGCCCTGACCGCCAACGCGCTCGAAACCGAGGTCGCGCGCGGGCTGGCCGCCGGCTTCGACGCCTACTTCACCAAGCCGATTCAGATCGAGCCTTTCTCGCGCGCGATGCTCGCCTTGCTCGCCAGGGAACAGAATGGAGTTTGAAAATCGGCTGCACAACGCGCCGATCCTTGTCGTCGACGACAAGGAGGCCAATGTGCTCCTGCTCGAGAACCTGCTGCGACAGCGCGGCTATGTCAACGTGACATCGACGCGCGACCCGTTCAGCGTCGCGGAACTGCATCGCGTCAGGCAATTTGCGCTGATCCTGCTCGACATGCAGATGCCGGGCCTGGACGGGCTGGGCGTGATGGGGCAGTTGCGCCGCGACGCCAACCGCAATTTCCTGCCGGTGCTGGTGGTCACCGCGCAGACCGATGGCGACCTGCGCCTGCGCGCGCTCGAGGGCGGTGCGCGCGATCACGTCACCAAGCCATTTGTCGCGGCCGAACTGGCGCAGCGGATTCGCAACCTGCTCGAAGTCGAACTCGCCTACCGTGACCGGATCGAGCATGCCGCGCTGCTCGAGAGGAAGGTGCAGGAGCGCACCCGGGACCTCGAGGAGACCCAGTTCGAGATCCTGCGCCGGCTGGCGCGCGCCGGCGAATATCGCGACAACGAGACCGGCAACCACGTGCACCGCGTCAGTCAGACCTCACGCGCGCTGGCCCTGGCCGCCGGCCTGGACCAGGCCCTGGCCGACATGATCCAGCACGCCAGCCCGATGCACGACGTCGGCAAGATCGGGATTCCCGACGGCATTCTCCTGCGCCCCGGGCGCCTGGAGGGCGAAGACCTCGAGCAGATGCGCCGCCACGTTGAAATCGGCGGCAGCATCCTGGGCGGGCACACCGCGCCGATCATGCGCATGGCGCATCGAATCGCCATGGGGCACCATGAGCGCTGGGACGGCAGCGGCTACCCGTCGGGGCTGAAGGGCGATGCGATTCCGATCGAGGCGCGCGTGGTCGCCATCTGCGACGTCTTCGATGCGCTGACCTCGGCGCGGCCCTACAAGCAGGCCTGGAGCGTGCAAGCCTCCATCGACTACCTGCACGCCGAGTCGGGCCGGCATTTTGATTCGGCGCTGGTGCAGTGCTTTGTCTCGATCCTGCCGCAGGTGCTCGAGATCCGGACCCGCTTCAAAGACTAGGGCTTGACAAATTTCAGCACGAACTCGTCCTTGGCCTGCGCCGGCTCGGGCGTGTTGCGGTCGCGCGGGTCCTGCGGGTTGCGCAGAAAATCGGCCTCACCGGCGAGCCTGAATCCGGCCGCTTCGACCTCGCGGCGCAGGAAGGCCTCCTCGATGCGGTGCAGCGTGCCGGCTTCCGAGATCCCGGTCCCCGGCCGGCCCGCATGATCGGCAATGACGTAGGCGCCGCCCGGCTTCAGGGCGGCAAAGACGGCGGCGTTCATGCGCGCGCGGTCGGTCCCCATGTGCCCCAGATCGTGGTAGTTGAACATCAGCGTGACGAGGTCAAGCTGCCCGGCAAGCTCGCGCGGAACCGGGTCCTCGAACGGCCGCACCACCGACAACAGATTTGACAGCGCCGGATTGCGGGCGCGCTCGGCCAGGGCCTGCGCCGAGGTACGGCGCGCGGCGGGCGGCGCGCCGGCCGCTGCCGGTGCGCTGGCCGCTGCCGGTGCGCTGGGCAACTGGGGCGCGGCGTTTCCTTCGGGCGTCACGGCGGGTCGCGCCGGCGCATCGGCAGCGCGCGCCGGTTGGCTCTGGCCGTAGGCGCGTCCGCCCGGGCCCACCGCGCGCGCCAGCAGCTCGGTGCTGTAGCCGCCGCCGGTGCTCAGGTCGAGCGCCAGCATGCCGGGCCCGACACCCATGAACGCCAGCAGGTCGGCGGGCTTGCGGCGCAGGTCGTTGGCGCGGTCGGCCGCGCTGCGGTCCGGGCTGGCAAGAATCTCGGCGATGCGCTCTTTGCTCAGCCGGGGGTCCGGCGCAGAGGCCGCCACCAACGTCGGCTCGCGCGTGCCGGCGCAGCCGCCCAAGGCCAGCAGCGAGGCCATCAGGGCCGCCGTCGACAGCGATGCCAGCAAGGCGGCCGCCGGCCGCGCAGGAATCGGGGTCAGCAGCGAGGCCAGCAAGGTGGCCGCCGGCCGCGCAGGAATCGGGGTCAGCAGCGCAAGATTCGAGGTCGGCACGCGCCTGTGCGCAGTGAGCTTTCCGGTGTGGGGCTGCATCATGATTCTGAGGTCCTGGCGTGCTTGCAATTTTTCAGTGTAGCGAAAAATGCCAAACCCCGGCGCCGCCCCATGGATTGCTTCGCTTCGCTCGCAATGACGGGGGGGTGTCTGCGCAATGACGGCTCCGTCATCGCGAGGCCTTCGGCGCCATTTCGTCATCGCGAGGCCGCAGTTACTATTTCGTCATCGCGAGGCCGCAGGCGTCATTTCGTCATCGCGAGGCCGCAGGCCGTGGCGATCCATGGTGGGGTGGCAGCAGTGTGGCCATGGATTGCCGCGCTTCGCTCGCAATGACGTGGGGGGTGTCTGTGCAATGGCGGCTCCGTCATCGCGAGGCCTTCGGCGCCA
>CAIMBE010000114.1 GCA_903839085.1 uncultured beta proteobacterium
CATGTGATCCACCATCACCGCGGCACCATCGACAAGTACATGGGCGATGCGATCATGGCCTTCTGGGGCGCGCCCCTGCATGACGAGCAGCACGCGCGCCACGCCTTGCTGGCGGCGATGGAGATGATCTCCACCCTGGAGGGTCTGCAGGACCACTTCAAGGCCAAGGGCTGGCCGCCGATCAAGGTCGGTGTCGGTCTGAGCACCGGCGAAATGACGGTGGGCAACATGGGTTCCGAGTTTCGCCTGGCCTATACCGTGATGGGCGACAGCGTCAACCTGGGCTCGCGCCTGGAGAGCCTGACCAAGGAGTATGGCGTGGCGATCATGGTCAGCGAGTACACGCGGGCCGCCGTGCCCGATTTTGTGTTCCGCGAGCTTGATCGTGTCCGCGTCAAGGGCAAGGACAAGCCGGTGGCCATCTTCCAGCCGATCTGCCAGCAGGGGCAGGAAGACCCGGCATTCATGGCAGAGCTGGCGCTTTACGAGGCGGCTCTGGGCGCCTACCGCGCTCAGAACTGGCCGTCGGCCGAGGAGCAATTTGCGCAACTGCGCAGCGCACACCCTGACTGTCGCCTTTATGAACTGTATGCGCAGCGCATCACTTACCTGCGGCACGAGCCGCCCGGCGCTGACTGGGACGGATCGTTTACCTTCACCACCAAATGAAGGCGCGATAATCACTCCTGGCCGAAAGCGTGTTACCGTGCGTCCGCCGTTGATTCGAATGGCGATGCAGCGTACCCGGTTTCTTTCAGTTTTTCAGCCCGTCTTTGCGGGTTGCGTGAGGTGATTTCAACATGGCAGGTTTGCAATCGGGCGCTCCGGCGCCACAGGCGATCACGGTGCACAGTCAGTCCAGAGTGCTGGAGGTGAGTTTTTCTGACGGCTCGGAGTTTCGCATTCCGTTTGAATTGATGCGGGTCTACTCGCCATCGGCCGATGTCCAGGGCCACGGTCCGGGCCAGGAGGTGTTGCAGACCGGCAAGCGCGACGTGCTGTTGACGGCACTCGAGCCCGTGGGCAACTACGCCGTTCAGCCGACCTTCTCGGATGGGCACGACACCGGCATTTTTTCCTGGGACTATCTCTATTTCCTGGGCTCGCGCCAGGAACAGCTGTGGGCCGACTACACGGCGCGCCTGAGTGCCGCGGGCGTCGAGCGCGACGCACCGATGCCGCTGAAGGCCGGGTCGTCCTGCGCCAGCCATTGAACTGACGTTGCAGCCATGACGACAACACACTTTGGTTACCGCTCCGTCGATGAGGCCGAGAAGGCCAAGCACGTGCGCGGCGTTTTTGATTCGGTGGCGCCCAAGTACGACCTGATGAACGACCTGATGTCGATGGGGCTGCATCGCGCATGGAAGGCCTACACGGTGCTGGTGGCCAAGCTGCGCGAGGGGGATCAGGTGCTCGATATCGCCGGCGGCACCGGTGATCTGGCGCTGGCTTTTTCGAGGAAAGTCGGCTCCAGCGGCTGCGTCGTGCATACCGACATCAATGAAGCGATGCTGCGCACCGGGCGCGACCGCCTGCTCGACGCCGGGGTGGTTCTGCCGACCCTGGTGTGTGACGCCGAAAAGCTGCCGTTTCCCGACAGGCACTTTGATCTGGTGAGCGTGGCCTTTGGCCTGCGCAACATGACGCACAAGGATGTCGCGTTGACAGAGATGAACCGGGTGCTCAAGCCGGGCGGCAAACTGCTGGTGCTGGAGTTTTCCAAGGTGGCGCCGCCGCTGGAAAAAGCCTACGACTGGTATTCCTTCAATATTCTGCCCAAACTGGGCAAGCTGGTGGCGGGCGACGACGCAAGCTACCGCTACCTGGCCGAGTCGATTCGCATGCATCCGGGGCAGGCTGCGTTGAAAGACATGATGAAGAATTGCGGTTTTGGTCACGTCGACTACCACAACCTTTCGGCGGGCCTGGTGGCTTTGCACGTCGGCATCAAGTGCTGAAGCTTGTGATTTTGTTGCCCGCCCTCACTTGAACACTTGAACATTTTGGAGATGACATGAAGCTTTTGTCTATCGTGCTTGCCGCAGTGCTGTTGCTCGCGGGTTTCAATGCCGAGGCCAAGCGGCTCGGAGGTGGCCGCTCGATCGGTCAGCAGTCCGGCAATGTGACGCAGCGGCAAGCGGCGCCGGCGCAGGGGGCTGTCAAACCGGCGGCGCCGGCTCCCGCTCCGGCGGCTCCGGTGGCAGCCCCGAAAAGGCCTTGGGGCGCCATGTTGGGCGGTTTGGCGGCCGGACTGGGTCTGGCCTGGCTCGCAAGTTCGCTGGGAATCGGGGGCGGCGCGATCGCCGAGTTCATGATGTTTGCCCTGCTGGCCTTGCTTGTCATGCTGGCCATTGGCTGGTTCGTGCGCTCTCGCAAGTCCGCGCAAGCGCCGGGTTCCGTCCAGGGTCAGTCAAATGCGCCGTTTGCATTTCAGGGCGCATCACCCGCGAATACAACGCAAATACCCGCCAGCTACAACCCGGAAAAGGTCGGCAACGATGCGTCTGCCCGACCCTGGGAACGCAGCACTTCGGTCTTTGATTCGCTGAGGGCGGTGCCCGATGCGCCGGGCTCGATGATCGGTTCGGCACTGGCCGGCTCACAGAGCTGGGGCATTCCGGCCGGGTTTGATGTGGCGGGCTTTCTGAACTCGGCGAAGGCGAACTTTGTGTCCCTGCAGGCGGCGTGGGACCGTTCGGACATCAACGCCTTGCGCGTCATGATGACCGACGGCATGCTCAGGGAGATCCAGACACAGTTGACAGAACGCGAAGTGCAGACTGGCGGCGCACCCAGTATCACCGAAGTCGTCATGATTGAGGCGCAGCTGCTCGGCATTGAAGAACTGGCTGATGGTTACCTGGCCAGCGTCGAGTTTTCCGGGATGATCCGTGAGGAACCGTCGGCGGGACCGAGTCCGTTCCGAGAAGTGTGGAACATGACCAAACCCAGAAGCGGCGCGAGTGGCTGGTTGGTGGCCGGGGTGCAGGCGCTTCAATAGCCGGTCGCGGGTTTCAGGGAATAATAGGGGGCTATGGCAACACAGTCCCCTTTTTCTTTGCTGGAGAGCTTTCTTAAAGACTTTCCTTTTCCGCAATTGCAGCCCCCAATCTGGGCAGTCGATGAAGTCCAGCGGCGCATCGTGTTGTTGCTGAATCACATTCTGCTCGAGGAGCCGGAAGCCACCAAGCGTCTGGCACGGCAGAAGGGTCGGATCGTGCAACTGCAGTGGCGCTCCTTTTCCATGAAATTTTCGGCGACGGCTGCCGGTCTGCTGGATTTGGGGCCGGTCGAGGCCAAGCCCGACCTGGTACTGACGCTGACCGAGGAGTCGCCCCTGACACTGGCGCAAGGGGTGCTGCGCGGCGACCGCCCGGCAGTGCGGGTGGCCGGTGATGTGCAATTGGCGGCCGAGGTCAACTGGCTGGTTGATCATGTTCGCTGGGATCTCGAAGAAGACCTCGCGCGCATCGTCGGCGATGCGCCGGCGCATACCCTGGGACAGGTGGTCCGCAGCATGGTCAGGACCCTGCGTCAGTTCATTGGGGCCAGCACGGCAGACGATCCGGGCAAGGCGTCGTCATGACGCGCCTGTTTCGGGGCGCCTTCATCTTCTGGGTCCTGTTTCGCTACGGTCTGGATCAGCTGTTTCTGACCAGTTTTCAGAGGCCATCGCTGAATGCGCTTGCCAGAGTCCTGGCATTGGGGCGAAATCTGGATGCCTCGCCGGGGCAACGCATTCGCCAGGCCCTGGAGCGATTGGGGCCCATTTTTGTCAAGTTTGGCCAGGTGCTGTCAACCCGGCGCGACCTGCTGCCGATGGATATCGCCGATGAGTTGGCGAAACTGCAGGATCGGGTGCCGCCATTTGGCAGCGAGGTGGCGATTGCAACGATTGAACGCTCGTTTCAGAAGAAACTCAGCGACATCTTCGTCTCGTTCGAGCGGGAACCGATTGCCAGCGCCTCGATTGCGCAGGTTCATTTTGCCGTGCTCAAGGATCGCGACGGGCAGGCCCGCGAAGTGGCGGTCAAGGTGCTGCGGCCCGGCATGCTGCTGGCGATAGAGAAAGACCTGAGCCTGATGCGCATGATGGCGGCCTGGGTGGATGGTTTTTCAAGCGTTGGCAGGCGCCTGAAGCCGCGCGAAGTGGTCGCCGAATTCGACAAGTACCTGCATGACGAACTCGATCTGGTGCGGGAAGCGGCGAGCGCGGCGCAACTGCGCCGCAACATGGCCGGACTCAATCTGGTCCTGGTCCCCGAGATGGTATGGGACTATTGCATGCCCGATGTCATCGTGATGGAGCGCATGCACGGCGTTCCGATCAGCCAGGTGGACCGCCTGCGCGCCGCGGGCGTCGATATTCCTAAACTGGCCCGCGATGGCGTGACGATTTTCTTTACGCAGGTCTTTCGCGACGGTTTCTTTCATGCCGACATGCACCCTGGCAACATTCAGGTGAGTATCGAGCCGGCGACCTTTGGCCGCTACATATCGCTTGATTTCGGCATCATTGGCACCCTGAGCCGGTCTGACAAAGAGTATCTGGCGCATAACTTCACGGCCTTCTTCCGGCGCGATTACAAGCGGGTCGCGGAGTTGCACATCGAGTCGGGCTGGGTGCCTGCGACCACCCGGGTCGATGAACTGGAGTCGGCGATTCGCTCGGTCTGCGAGCCCTACTTTGACCGGCCGCTCAAGGAATTCTCACTTGGGCTGGTCCTGATGCGCCTGTTTCAGACTTCCAGACGTTTTTCTGTCGAAATCCAGCCGCAACTGGTGCTGCTGCAAAAGACGCTGCTCAACATCGAGGGGCTGGGCCGGCAACTGGACCCCGATCTGGATCTGTGGAATACCGCCAAGCCGTTTCTCGAGCAGTGGATGATCGACCAGATCGGTCCCAAAAAGCTGTTTGAGCAGATTCGCAATGAAGCGCCCCTGTATGCCAAGCTGATACCCGAACTGCCGCGGCTTCTGGCCGACTTTCTCAGGGCCGGCAAGGATGGATCGTCCGCTCCATTCGAGCAGTTGTTGATCGAGCACAGGCGCACCAATCGGCTCTTGCAAGGTCTCGTGTACGGCCTGATCGGCTTTGTTCTGGGAGCGCTTGTGATGCGCTGGATCGGGCACATTCCCCATTTCTAGCCAGCGCGTCCGGGGGTGCCGGCTGAATCCGCCAACCCTCTATAATTGAAAACTTTGCAACCGGAACCCAGAGCCCAATCTTCATGCCAATTTACGCCTACAAATGCGAGTCCTGCGGCTTCGCCAAGGATGTTTTGCAGAAAATGTCGGATGCACCACTGACCGATTGCCCCACCTGCGGCGCTTCCGCTTTCAGGAAGCAATTGACCGCGGCCGGCTTTCAACTCAAGGGCTCCGGCTGGTACGCGACCGATTTCAAGGGCGGTGCGGCAGCACCGGCGACCGCCCCCGCCAGCGCCGATGCCCCTTCGAGCGCGGCTGCCAGCACCGAGCCGGGCAAGAATGCCAGCGCAAAAACAGATGCCGTTGCGGCGCCCGCTGCGGGTGGCTGCGGCGGCGCCTGTGCCTGTCACTAGCGCCTGCCGGATCTGAACCAGGTTTCCCGTGCCGATCAAGAAGTACCTCCTCACCGGTCTGCTGGTCTGGTTGCCGCTGGCCATCACCCTGTGGGTTTTGCTGTGGCTGGTGGGGCTGCTGGACGCCATCTTTGGCGGCTTGCTGACCGGCCTTGCCGCCTTGTCGCCGGACTCAACAGGCGCCCTCATCGAGCAGTTGCGTCACATCCCGGGCTTGGGTGTGGTGCTGGTTTTTTCCGCGTTGTTGATGACCGGGGCTCTGGTGACCAATGTGGCGGGGCGCTGGTGGCTGGCACAATGGGAGCGCCTGTTTACCCATATTCCCGTCTTCAAATCGATTTATAACAGCGTCAAGAAGGTTTCCGACACCCTTTTTTCCAGCAATGGCAATGCTTTTCGCAAGGCGCTGCTGGTTCAGTATCCACGCGCAGGTGTCTGGACCATCGCGTTTCAGACAGGCACCCCGAGCGGCGAGGTTGCCGACCATCTGGGGCCGGACTTTGTCAGTGTCTACGTGCCAACGACGCCGAATCCAACCAGCGGTTTTTTCCTGATCGTGCCGCTTGCAGAGGTGATCGAACTCAACATCAGCGTTGACGAGGCTCTCACCTATGTGATTTCCATGGGTTCAGTGGCGCCGGCCGCCCACGTTGTCAATCAAAAAAAATAGTTGCTTTGTTATTAACCTTCGCCAGCGCTTGAGGGCGGGCTTTGAAAGTTGTCTATGGCTATGCGTTCCCACTACTGCGGTCTTGTGACCGAGGCCCTTCTGGGTCAAACCGTCAGCCTGTGCGGCTGGGTCAATCGCCGACGCGACCACGGCGGGGTGATCTTTGTCGATGTTCGCGATCGTGAAGGCTATGTGCAGGTGGTGTGCGATCCTGATCGCGCGGCCATGTTCGAGTCGGCGGAGGGACTTCGCAACGAGTATTGCATCCAGATCAAGGGACTGGTGCGCGAGCGCCCGGCCGGCACCGTCAACGAGGGCCTCAAGAGCGGCAAGGTCGAGGTCTTGTGCCATGAGTTGACAGTGCTCAATCCTTCCGTGACGCCGCCGTTTCAACTCGATGACGAGAACCTGAGCGAGACCACCCGCCTGACGCACCGGGTGCTTGATCTGCGCCGCCCTTATATGCAGAACAACCTGATGCTGCGTTATCGGGTCGCGATGGAGGTGCGCAAGTACCTGGACGCCAACGGTTTTGTAGATATCGAGACGCCGATGCTCGGGAAATCCACGCCGGAAGGCGCGCGTGACTATCTGGTCCCCAGCCGCGTGCACGCGGGCCATTTCTTCGCATTGCCACAGAGTCCCCAACTGTTCAAGCAACTTCTGATGATTGCCGGCTATGACCGCTACTATCAGATTACCAAGTGCTTCCGCGATGAGGACTTGCGCGCCGACCGTCAGCCTGAATTTACACAGATCGATATCGAAACGTCTTTCTTGGCCGAGCAGGATATCCGTGATCTGGTGCAGGGCATGATCACCACCGTTTTCAAGAACACGCTCAATGTGGATCTGGGTGAATTTCCCGTGATGACCTATGGCGAAGCGATGCGTCGTTATGGCTCCGACAAGCCTGATTTGCGCGTCAAGCTCGAATTCACGGAGTTGACGGATCTCATGGCGGATGTTGATTTCAAGGTGTTTTCCAGCGCCGCCACCATGAAGGATGGCCGTGTCGTCGGCTTGCGCGTCCCCGGCGCTGCCAGGGAAACGGGTGGCATGACGCGCAGCGAGATTGATGCTTACGCCGAGTTCGTCAAGATCTACGGCGCCAAGGGATTGGCCTATATCAAGGTGCACGACGCGAGCAAGGGGCCTGGGACGGCCGATCAGCGCTGGCCGGGCCTGCAAAGCCCGGTTGTCAAGAACCTGCACGACCGGGCCATTGCCGAACTGCTGGTTCGCACCGGCGCGCAGAACGGCGACCTGATCTTCTTTGGCGCCGACAAAGCCAAGATCGTCAACGATGCCATGGGTGCCTTGCGCATCAAGATCGGGCACAGTGAATTTGGCAAGAAGAATGCCTTGTTCGAGAGTGCCTGGCGACCGATGTGGGTGGTTGATTTTCCGATGTTCGAGTTCGACGAGGAGGCGCAACGCTACACCGCAGTGCACCACCCCTTCACCGCTCCCAAACCGGGCCATGAAGACTGGATGGTGACAGCGCCGGAGAAGTGTATTTCGCAGGGCTACGACATGGTCCTCAACGGCTGGGAGATGGGCGGCGGTTCGGTTCGTATTCACCGCGCCGATGTGCAGCAGAAGGTGTTCGACGCGCTCAAGATCACTCCGGAAGAAGCGCAGGAAAAGTTCGGTTTCCTGCTCGATGCCCTGCAGTATGGCGCGCCGCCGCACGGTGGCCTGGCTTTCGGGCTGGACCGCATCATCACGCTGATGACGGGCGCCGAGTCGATTCGGGACGTCATTGCCTTTCCGAAAACCCAGCGCGCCCAGTGCCTGCTGACGCAAGCACCTTCCCATGTGGACGAGAAGCAGTTGCGCGAGTTGCACATCAGATTGCGCTCACCGGAGCCGGTCAAGTCAAGTTGACCCCACCCTGCCCCCGGCTTGAGGCAAGATAAAAGGGCGCTGATATGGATGCTGCCGCGCTTCCAGGTAGCCGGAGTCCAGGCATGAATGCCGTGCGGGTCGCCACTTACAACATCCATAAGGGCGTTCAGGGTGTCGGGCCACGACGGCGGCTGGAAATTCACAATCTGGGTCATGCGGTCGAGCAGATCGACGCCGACATCGTCTGCCTGCAGGAGGTGCGTAAACTGCATCGCATCGAAGAGCGGCATTTCGCGCGCTGGCCCGAATTGCCACAGGCCAACTACCTCGCTCCGGAGGGGTACGAAGCGGTGTACCGCACCAACGCCCACACCCGGCACGGCGAGCATGGCAACGCCGTGCTGTCGCGCTGGCCGGTCGTGACGCACCAGCACGAGGACATCTCGGATCATCGGTTTGAGCAGCGCGGCCTGCTGCACGTGGAGGTGCTGATGCATGGGCAGGCGGTGCATGTGGTGGTGGTTCACCTGGGCCTGATCCGCTCCAGCCGCACGCGCCAGGTTGAGCAACTGCAGCGATTCATCGAGCGCGAGGTACCCGCCAGTGCGCCGCTGCTCGTGGCTGGCGACTTCAACGATTGGGGAACGCTGGTGGAACAGGCCATGGAGCGGGTTAGTTTGACAAGTTTCAAGGGTGCCAATCAGTTCACTTTCCCGGCGCGCTTGCCCCTGGCGCAACTGGACTATGTTTATGCCAGGGGACTGCTGCCGCTCGGGGTGCATGTGCCGCGCGGACGCATCTGGTGGCGCATGTCGGATCACCTGCCCTTGATTGCCGAATTCACGCTGCCAGCGGGCGGGATCGCGCCGGCCGGCACGTGACGCCCTCGACACCGCGCTTTTGAGAGCACCTATGCAGCAACTTCGAGCCGGGCACCAGATCCGATTGCTGCAGGGGACGCAGGCCTTCTTTCCGGCACTGGTGCAGGCCATTGATCTCAGCGTGCATGAAGTCCGGATGGAGACCTACATCTTCAATGTCGAAGCCACGGGCGCGCAGGTCGCGGCGGCGCTTGAGCGCGCAGCGCAGCGCGGGGTGGCCGTGTTTTTGGCGATTGACGGCGTTGGCACGCCCTGCCTTCCCGCTGAATGGTCTGTGCGTTTTGATGCGGCGGGCGTTCAGTGGTCCATTTTTTCACCGTTGGGGCGCTTGGGCATGCTGATACCGAGCAGATGGCGCCGCCTGCATCGAAAGTTGTGCGTCGTCGACGGCACCGTGGCCTTTTGCGGCGGCATCAATGTGCTGGATGATTTTTTTGACCCGAATTACGGCATCCTCGACACGCCTCGATTCGATTTTGCCGTGCGCGTGACCGGCCCGCTGGTGCGCGCTGTGCATGAAGCCACGGCGCAGTTCTGGTGGCGTTTGCGGGCCGCAAAAACGGCCAGGCAAAGTGATTTTTCGGCCGCCTGGCAGGCTATGCAGACGGCGGTGGCCCTGCAGATCCACCAGGATCCGGACGCCACCGGACCCATGCCTGCGGCCATCGGTCAAAGCACCAGCGCGGAACTGGTATTGCGCGACAACCTGCGCAATCGGTTCCGTATCGAGCGCGCCTACCGCAAGGCGATTGGCGCGGCGCGCGAAGAAATCATTATTGCGAACGCCTATTTTCTGCCAGGCAGAAAGCTGCGCAAAGGGCTGATTCTTGCTGCTCAGCGCGGCGTGCGAGTGCGCTTGTTGCTCCATGGCCGTTATGAATACTTCATGCAGTACTACGCGACGCGACCGGTCTATGGTGTCTTGCTGGCGGCCGGCGTGGAGATCCACGAGTATTCGGCCGGTTTTCTGCATGCCAAGGTCGCTGTGATCGACGCTCGCTGGGCTACTGTGGGTTCGTCCAATCTGGACCCGCTGAGCCTGCTCCTGGCGCGCGAGGCCAATGTGGTGGTGGACGATGTGGTCTTTGCCCAGGACCTGCGCCGTCGACTCGTGGACGCGATGGCCCAGGGCGGTCTGCAGATTGACCCCGCTACCTATGCAAATCGGCCCTGGAGGCAACGCTTGCTGGACCGTCTGGCGTTTATCCTGGTTCGGGTGCTGTTGTTCCTGTACGGGAAGCGCTACTGAGTTGATAGCGTTTTTGCCCGCATGGAAAGGCCCCGGAGCCAAAAACCCTACATGCAAAACGCTGCTAACATCATTCAATGTTAATGAAAAGCAAAAGCACCATGAAACCAGTCGATGCCGATGAGGGCACTCCCGTGTCAGTCAAAATCCGGGAGCGTCTGATGGCTGCGCGCAAGCGTTTCAACGCCAATGACAACATTGCCGACTTCATCGAACCGGGAGAGCTTGAACTCCTGCTCGACGAGGTCGAGGAAAAAATGAAGGGCGTGCTGAGCAGCCTGGTGATCGATGTCGAGCGCGATCACAACACCGATGAGACCGCGCGGCGGGTGGCCAAGATGTATGTTTCGGAAGTGTTTCGCGGCCGCTATGTCGAAGCCCCGCCCATCACCGAATTTCCCAATGCCGAGCACCTCAATGAATTGATGATCGTCGGACCGATCACGGTGCGCAGCGCCTGCAGCCACCATTTTTGTCCGGTGATCGGCCAGATCTGGATCGGCGTGCTGCCCAACGAACACACCAACGTGATCGGTTTGTCCAAGTACGCGCGGCTTGCGGAATGGGTCATGGGCAGGCCGCAGATCCAGGAGGAGGCCGTGGTGCAGTTGGCCGATTTGATTCAGCAAAAGACGCAGCCCGATGGCCTGGCCATCGTGATGGAGGCGACCCACTTCTGCATGGGCTGGCGCGGCGTCAAGGACATGGACAGCAAGATGATCAATTCGGTCATGCGCGGCAGTTTTCTGAAGGACCCCAACCTGCGCCGTGAATTCCTTTCGCTTATTCCGAAGAAAGCCTGAATATGTTGGTACGTTTGCTGTATGCGAGTCGGGCGGTTGATACCAGTAACGAGGCGATCGAGGCGATCCTGGCCCAGTCGCGCAAGCACAATCCGGAGTGCGGCATCACGGGCATTCTCTGCTACGGGGGCGGTATTTTCCTGCAGGCCATCGAGGGCGGGCGCATGGCGGTAAGCATTCTGTTTGGCCACATTCAAAAGGATCCCCGCCACAAGGATGTGGTGCTGCTGCACTACGAGGAAATACCGGAGCGCCGTTTCGGCGGCTGGACCATGGGGCAGGTCAATATGTCCAAGATCAACGCGTCGATCCTGCTGAAATATGCTGAAAAGCCGGAACTCGATCCCTATTCGGTATCGGGCACCGTGTCGCTGGCCTTGCTCGAGGAATTGATGGCCACCGCATGCATCATGGGCCGTGCCTGAAGAGTGCAGGCCGACCGGGGCTTATCTGTTGCTCGCGCCGGCGGATGGCGCCACCGCTGTTTCCTGGTAAGCGAGTTCATTGACGGTCAGGCCCTGGGCCGACAGTTTCACTGCATTTTTCCGTCCCATTCCCTTGACCCGTGAGATCAGGTCGCCCCAGTCCCTGAAACTGCCCTTCTTGCGCTCGTCAAGAATCTTGCCTGACAAGGACGGTCCGATCCCCTTGATGCCATCAAGTTCGGCGACACTGGCCTTGTTGACGTCGGTGGCAGCCAGGCAAGCGCTGGCACAGAGCGCGACGATCAGGGCAAGAATGACTTTGCGCATAAACAACTCCTGAAGCCCGGAAAAACAAGCGGCAGGCCCAATGCACCGCCGCGCTTGTCACCACAACGGCGCCGACCGACCGGGGGTTGACGCGCAATCGGCAAAGAAAGGCCGTCGCGGGAGCGAAGCGCCGTGCTCAGCGCTGCTTGAGCAGGCAGCGCATGTATTTCGAGACGCCGTTTTGCACATCGGTGAACCGGTGCTCGCAGCCGGCTGCGCGCAGAGCGGTCAGGTCGGCTTGCGTGTAGCACTGGTACTTTCCGCGCAGGCTGTCGGGAAAGGCAACATACTCGATCAGTCCCTGTGAAACGCTGCTCTCCAACGCCAGCGAAGGCTTGCCCTGGTGCTCGCGCATGGCGTTGACCACAGCGCTGGCGACATCATTGAAAGCTTGCGCCCGTCCGGTGCCGACGTTGAAAATGCCGGAGACTGCGGGGTGGTCGAAAAACCAGAGGTTGATGGCCACCACATCGTCGATAAAGATGAAATCGCGCATTTGCGCGCCGGCCGCGTGACCGCCATAGTCGCCGAACAGTTTGACCCTGCCCTCGGCCTCAAACTGGTTGAACTGATGAAAGGCAACGCTGGCCATGCGAGCCTTGTGCTGTTCGCGCGGCCCGTACACATTGAAGTAGCGAAACCCCGCCACCTGGGCGTTCCTGCCAGCCACCAGACGCTCGAAGTGGACGCCAAAATCACGGCGCATGCGCTGGTCAAACAGCAGCTTTGAGTAGCCATAGACGTTCAAGGGCCGCTCGAACGCGGGCTCCTCCCGGAACGTGTCCGAGCCACCGTAAGTCGCGGCGCTCGACGCGTACAGGAGCCGCGTCTCGTTCTTCTGGCAGGCATGCAGCAACTGGCAGGACAAGGTGTAGTTGTTGTGCAGCATGAACTTGCCATCGCTTTCCATGGTGTCGCTGCAGGCGCCTTCATGGAATACGGCTTCCACCTGGCCGAAGCCGCCATGGGCAAACAGGTCATAGAAAACGCCGGCGTCGACGTAGTCCGCGATTCTCAGATCGGCAAGGTTTCGAAACTTGTCGCCCTGCGTCAGGTCGTCGACGGCGATGATGTCGTCGATGCCGCGCGCGTTGAGCCCTTGAATGATGTTGCTGCCAATGAAGCCGGCGGCACCGGTGACGACGATGCGTGTCATGCGAACAACTCCTCATAAGACACCGAGGCGGTGCCGAATTTTCCAACCACCAGACCACCGGCACGGTTCGCCAGCGGCAACGCCTGGCGCAGGCTCATGCCGGCTGCCACCATGGTGGCCATGGTTGCGATGACCGTGTCGCCCGCGCCCGTGACATCAAAAACCTCCCGCGCCACGGCATCGATGTGCAACAGACCCTGCGCGTCAAACAAGCTCATTCCCTCTTCGCTGCGAGTCAGCAGCACGGCATCGAGACCAAGCTGCTGACGCAGGTTTTGGCACTTTGCCTGCAAGTCGGACTCGTCGACCCAGGGACCGATGACCTGCCGCAACTCGGCGCGATTGGGTGTGATGACGCTGGCGTTCCGGTAGCGGGAGTAGTCCGACCCCTTGGGGTCGATCAGGATCGGCTTGCCGGCGGCAAGGGCCGCGGTGATCATGTCGCCGACATGCGCCAGGCCGCCTTTGCCATAGTCTGAAAACAGCACCGCATCGTGCTGCGGCAGCAACTCAGCAAAGGTGGTGCTTTGCGAGGCCAGCACCTCGTTCTTGGGCATATTCTCGAAGTCAAGCCGCAGCAGTTGCTGCTGGCGACCGATCACCCTCAATTTGATGGTGGTCTTCAGATCAGGGTCGCGTCCGAAGTGGGCGCTGATGCCAGTGCCCAGCACCAGGGCCTCCAGTTTGTGGCTCGCCTCATCATCGCCAACCACGGTCAGCAGCGACGAACGTCCGCCGAGCGAGACCACGTTATAGGCCACGTTGGCGGCGCCGCCGCTGCGCTCTTCCTCGCGCGTGATCCGCACCACCGGCACCGGGGCTTCTGGCGAGATGCGGTCGACCGAGCCATACCAGTAGCGGTCGAGCATGACATCGCCGACAACCAGCACGCGTGCTCTTGACAGGGATTCCCTGGAAATGGTCTTGGAAACTGATTTCTTGCTCATAACTCTTCTACCCGTTTGGGCGGATAACTGTCCCAGGCCTGGCAACCGGGGCATTGCCAAAAATGTTGCGTGGCCTCGAATCCGCACGCGGCGCACCGGTAGCGCATCAAGGGCTTGACGGCATGGTCGAGCGCTCGCTGCACCTGCGGATGAAACTGCTCGTGCTCGAGTTTCTCGCCGGCGATCCATTTGGCCGCCGCCACGAGGGAGGGTTCCTGTTCGAGGTGCCGGACATACCAGTCACGCGCGCTCGAGGTGGGGGCTTTATGTGCGGCCTCCAGAGCCACGATGGCGTCCAGAACATCGAGTGAGGCCGAGGTGTCGTAGTGGGCCCTCAGCAGTTTGAGCGTATCGACCGCATGTCCACAGCGCAGCGCCAGTTGCGCCAGCGTGATTGCGATCAGTGGCAGGGTCGCGGGCGACGCCTCAGCGCTCTGCACCAGCGCTGTATAGGCGTCCTCGATCTTCCCCTGGCTGGCCAGCAGGGCCGCCAGGGCGATGCGTGGTCGCGGTGCTTCGGGCGCGGTTGCCATCGCCTGATGCAGCAGCGGCAGGGCCTGCTCCAGTTGCCCGTTCGCGACGCAGGCGCTCGCCTGTTCGCACAGGTAGTGGGCCAGTCTGCCATCGAAGCTGCCGTGGTCGGACGCTGCCAGCTTGCGGGCGATCAGCGCGGCCTGGGGCCAGTCACGGCTGCGCTCATAATTGGCCAGCAGCGCCAGTCGCGCCTGTTCCTCGAAAGGGGTTCCCTCAAGCTTGAGCAGGGCTGCTTCGGCGCGGTCGAGCAAGCCCGCTTTCAGATAGTCCAGCGCCAGCGCGTGCTGGGCACGGTGATGATCGGCGAGGATCAGGTCGCCGCGCGACAGCAGGTGTTCATGGACGCGCACCGCGCGTTCATACTCGCCCCGGCGCCGAAAAAGGTTGCCCAGCGCAAAATGCAGCTCCGAAGTGTCGGGGTCGTTTTGCACGGCCTCGATGAAAGCGTCGATGGCATTGTCCTGCTGCTCGTTGAGCAGGAAATTGAGGCCCTTGAAATAGGCCTTTGGTGCCTGATGGTTTTCAATGCGCAACTGCCGCAGGTCCAGGCGCGAGGCCAGCCACCCGAGCACGAATGCCAATGGCAGGCCCAGCAGTATCCAGCTAAAGTCAAAGTTCATGCGGGGAGGGTGGCAGCGCGCTGGCTGCTGTCTGGGCCTCGGGGCTGGTCGCGGTCTTCAGGGTCGCCGCCCGGCGCTGTTTCAGCCAGCGCGGCACCATGCCGAGCGCACCCACGGCCACACCGAGCGCAAAGGTGCTGAGTACGACCAGAACCTGCGGCGCACGCCACTGGGTGCCGAAGAAAAAATGCACCGTGGTGTCCTGCTGATTGTTCAGCGCGAAGGCAAACAAGGTAAAAAAAATGGCGGCTTTAAGCGTCCACTTAAGCAGCCACACGAGGTTGTTCATCGATGTCCCCAGTGACGGGTCGATTCTAACGGTCAGGCCTTGCGCTTGTTTTCAAGCTCAACGGTACGCAGGTCCACCGCCTGGCGCAGGGCCTTGCCCGGCTTGAAGTGCGGCACACGCTTCTCGGGAACGGCCACGCTCTCGCCGCTGCGCGGGTTTCGTCCGATGCGAGGCGGCCGGTGATTGATGGAAAAACTGCCGAACCCGCGGATTTCAATTCGGTGCCCGCGCACCAGTGCCTCGTTCATGGCCTCGAGAATGGCCTTGACAGCGAATTCGGCGTCGCGGTGGGTGAGTTGGCCGAAGCTGGCGGCCAGCTCTTCAACCAGGTCAGAGCGCGTCATGTTGGCTAATCAGTTGGGGACAGAGCAAGCGGGCGGCATGGCCGCGTCGCCTGGCCTGTCCCGCAAGGTGATTACTTTTCGTTGTTGTCCAATTTGGCGCGCAGCAACGCGCCCAGGCTGGTTGTGCCGGCGTTTTCGCGCGCCGAGGCCTGACTCAAAGTGGCCATCGCCTCGTTCTGATCTGCCGCATCCTTGGCCTTGATCGACAGCTGAATGTTGCGCGCCTTGCGGTCGACGTTGACCACGACGGCCGTGACCTCGTCACCTTCCTTCAGCACGTTGCGGGCATCTTCGACGCGATCGCGCGAGATTTCGCTGGCGCGCAGGTAGCCGATGATGTCGTCGCCCAGATCGATTTCCGCGCCTCTGGCGTCCACGGATCTGACCTTGCCGGTCACAACCTGGCCCTTGTCGTTGATGGTGGCAAAGGTGGTGAAAGGATCGGAGTCCAACTGCTTGATGCCCAGCGAGATGCGTTCGCGGTCGACGTCCACCGCCAGCACCAGGGCCTCGACTTCCTGGCCCTTCTTGTACTCGCGCACGGCGGCCTCGCCGGTCTCGTTCCAGGACAGGTCGGAGAGGTGAACCAGGCCATCGATGCCGGCTGCCAGCCCGACAAACACGCCAAAGTCGGTGATTGACTTGATCGGTCCCTTGACGCGGTCGCCGCGCTTGGTGTTCTGCGCAAACTCCTGCCACGGGTTGGCTTTGCATTGCTTCATGCCCAGCGAGATGCGGCGCTTGTCTTCGTCAATTTCCAGGACCATGACTTCAACTTCGTCGCCCAGCGCAACGATCTTGCTGGGGGCCACGTTCTTGTTGGTCCAGTCCATCTCGGACACGTGCACCAGTCCCTCGATGCCGGGCTCGAGTTCGACAAAGGCGCCGTAGTCGGCGATGTTGGTGATCTTGCCGAACATGCGGGTGCCCTGCGGATAACGGCGGTTGACGCCCATCCAGGGATCGTCGCCCATCTGCTTGAGGCCCAGCGACACGCGGTTTTTCTCGGTGTCGAATTTGAGGATCTTGGCCGTGATCTCCTGACCGGCCGTCACCACTTCGCTCGGGTGACGGACGCGCCGCCATGCCATGTCGGTGATGTGCAGCAGGCCGTCAATGCCGCCGAGGTCGACGAATGCGCCGTACTCAGTGATGTTCTTGACAACGCCCTGAACCACCGAGCCCTCCTTGAGGGTGTTCATCAGCTTGGCGCGTTCTTCGCCCATGCTGGCCTCGACCACCGCGCGGCGCGACAGCACAACGTTGTTGCGCTTGCGATCGAGCTTGATGACCTTGAACTCCATGGTCTTGTTTTCGTACGGGGACAGGTCCTTGGTCGGGCGCGTGTCAACCAGCGAACCGGGCAGGAAGGCGCGAATGCCGTTGACCAGCACGGTCAGGCCGCCCTTGACCTTGCCGCTGGTCGTGCCGGTGACGAATTCGCCGGTCTCCAGCGCCTTCTCCAGGCTCATCCAGGACGCCAGGCGCTTGGCCGTGTCGCGCGACAGGATGGTGTCGCCGTAGCCGTTTTCGATGGAGCCGATGGCCACCGAGACGAAGTCGCCCACCTGGACTTCAATTTCGCCCTTGTCGCTCTTGAATTCTTCGAGCGGCACATAGGCCTCGGACTTGAGGCCGGCGTTGACAACCACAAAGCTGTGCTCGATACGAATTACTTCGGCGGTGATCACTTCACCCGGACGCATTTCGGTGCGTTTCAGGGATTCTTCAAACAGGGCGGCAAAAGATTCTGACATTTTCGTTGCGGATGATTCCGCGGTTTGGTTTGTAGAACCACACCGGCAGTGCGCCGTGTGCGGCGCGATAAGGCTGGTGTGGACCGGGGCCAGGCATTCAGACGGTTCTGAAGGCTTGCTTACCCTGCCACCAATTCAAGACGAGATCGACTGATTCCTCAATCGTCAAATTCGAATTGTCCAGCAGCAAGGCGTCTTGCGCGGGCTTGAGAGGCGCCACACTGCGGGATGAGTCCCGCGCGTCGCGCGCTTCCAGATCAGCGCGAAGGGTCGACAGTGTAGCCGATATGCCCTTTGAAATCAATTGTTTAAGGCGTCTTTCGGCTCGTTGTTCGGCGCCGGCGATCAAGAAAACCTTGAGCGAGGATTGCGGGAAGATGACGGTCCCCATGTCGCGGCCGTCGGCGACCAGGCCGGGCAACTTGCGGAACCGGTGCTGCAAGTCAATCAGCGCCAGACGAACCTGAGGCAGAGCCGAGACCAGGGACGCGTTCCTGCCGGCCTCTTCGCTGCGAATGGCCAGGCTGATGTCGCTGCCGTCCAGAAGCACGCCATCGTCCTGAAATTCGATGCGCAAGCCCTTCGCGAGGCTGGCAATGGCAGCCTCGTTCGATGCGTCGAGCCCGAGGCCCGCCCGCAGCGCGGCCAGCGCGGTGATGCGGTACAGGGATCCGGAGTCCAGCAGGTGGTAGCCCAGCTGCTTTGCCAGCGCAGCCGCCAGCGTCCCCTTGCCCGACGCGCTCGGACCGTCGATGCAGATCACGGGGATTTCGCAGGCAGGCGTTTGCGCCACGGAAAACAGCGCCTCGAAGTAGTCGGGAAAAGTCTTGGCGACGCATCTTGGGTCTTCGATGCGCACCGCGAGCCCGGCCGGGTTGAAGGCGGCCAGAGAAAAGCACATCGCAATCCGGTGATCGTCATAGGTGTGGATGCTCGCTGCCTCCCAGTCGGTGCTGCCCTCCGGCGGCGTGACCCGGATGAAGTCGGTGCCTTCTTCCACGGTGGCGCCGAGTTTGCGCAATTCGCGGGCCATGGCGGCAATGCGGTCGGTCTCCTTGACGCGCCAACTGGCAATGTTGCGCAAGGTGCTGGACCCTCTGGCATACAGCGCCATGACCGCCAGCGTCATCGCTGCATCGGGGATGTGGTTGCAGTCCAGGTCGATCGCCCTGAGCGGCCAGTCGCCGCGTGAGACCTCCAGCCAGTTCGGGCCGCTGACGATATGCGCCCCCATCATGCGCGCCGCCTCGACAAAGCGGATGTCGCCCTGGATCGAATCGGCGCCGACGCCCTCGATGCGCACGCATCCGCGCTCTGGCGCGTCACCGGCGATGGCGCCCAGAGCCACAAAGTAGCTGGCCGATGAGGCGTCCGCCTCCACATGCAGGGCGCCGGGGGACTGGAAATGGCTGCCCGCTGCAATGGTGAAGCGCTGCCAGCCGCTGCGCGCAATGCGGATGCCAAAACGCTCAAGCAGTTTGAGCGTGATCTCGATGTAGGGTCGGGAAATCAGTTCGCCGACCACTTCGATCTCGATCTCCTTGCGGGCAACCAGTGGCAGAGCCATCAGCAGCGCGGTGAGAAACTGGCTGGACACGTCGCCGCGGACCCGGATCGGCTGGTCCAATGCGAGCGTCGGCTTGCCGATGCGCAGCGGCGGGTAGCCTTCCTGGCCGAGATAGACGATGTCGCAGCCCAGCAGCCGCAGGGCATCGACCAGGTCACCAATCGGACGCTCGTGCATGCGTGGCACGCCCCTCAATTCAAAATCACCGCCCATGACGGCCAGCGCCGCGGTGAGCGGTCGGATCGCCGTGCCCGCGTTGCCCATGAAGAGTGCGGCTTTCGTGTTGCGCAGCTGGCCACCCATGCCATCGATCTCGACGCGGCTGCCGCTTTCGCGCACACCGCAGCCCAGTGTGCGCAAGGCTGCGAGCATGACGCGCGTATCGTCGGAGTCGAGCAGATCGTGCAGCGTGGTCGTGCCACGGCTCAGGGCCGACAGCAGCAGCACGCGGTTTGAGATGCTTTTGGAGCCGGGCAGCACGATGCACCCGCCCGCCGTCGTGAGATGCGGGATGTCCAGAAACGCGGTCGAGAACATTACTTCGGGTTCTGCGCCATGCGCCAGTTGGCGCGGGCCAGGCTGGCGCGGTCGATCAGGCCTTCCAGCGCCTCGCCATTGCCGCTGGCGATCACCAGTTTCAGGGCCTCCAGATTGCGCTGGAAAACCGTCAACTGCGCCAGCAGTTCCTCGCGGTTTGACAGCATGATGTCGCGCCACATTCTGGCGTCGCTGGCGGCAATGCGGGAGAAATCGCGAAACCCCGGGCCGGCGAGCGACAGGTACTCCTTGCCATGAGGCTGGCCGGAGACGGCATTCATGAGCGCAAACGAAAGCAGGTGTGGCAGGTGGCTGATGGCGGCAAACGCCGTGTCATGCGACTCGGGCGTCATCTTGACAACGCGGCAACCCAATGCGCTCCAGACCTCGTCGGCTTTTTTCAGCAACTCCGGCAGGGTTCTTTCAATGGGGGTGAGGATCACCTGCTTTCCCTGGTAGAGATCGGCGTCGGCATGCTCGACCCCGGAGACTTCCCGGCCGGCCACCGGATGGGTCGGCACGAAACTTCCGATCTGCTCGCGCAAGGCGCGACGACCGGCATCGATGACGTCGCGCTTGGTGGAGCCGACGTCCATGACCAGCATCTGCGGCGTCACAAGCTGCTGGATGGACCGCAGGGTCGCTTCCGTGGCTGCCACGGGTACAGCGATCAGCACGATGTCGGCCCCCGATACCGCGATGCCGGCCGAAGGGGCGGCCTCGTCGATGACGCCCAGTTGCCGTGCCCTTTCGGTGCTGTCAGGCGACTTGTTGTAGCCAACCACGCGTTTGACAAGGCCCGCGCGCTTGAGCGCAAGCGCAAAGGAACCGCCCATCAGACCACACCCAATGAGGCCCAGTTGCTCGAACATCATTGAGCCACCGGATAGGTGCCCAGCATCTTGTAGAAGGCGCACAGGCCCTTCAACTCGGTGAGCGCCAGGGCGACATGCGGTTGCGAAGGGTGGCCCTGGACGTCGATGTAGAAGTAGTATTCCCACTGGCCGGAGCGGGCTGGCCGGGACTCGAATCGCGTCATCGACACGCCGTGGGCCTTGAGCGGCACCAGCAGGTCGTGCACGGCACCCGGCTTGTTGGGCACCGAGACGATCAGGCTGATGCAATCGTTGCCGGTCGGCTGCGGCGGGGGCTGGGTCTGCGGCAGGCAGACGACGGCAAAGCGTGTCCGGTTGAAGGCGTCGTCCTGGATCGCATGCGCGGCGATATGCAGCGCAAACTCGCTGCCCGCGCGTTCGCTGGCAATCGCCGCCCACGCCGGGTTGGTGGCTGCCAGGCGTGCGCCGTCAGCATTGCTGGAAGCGGCGCGCCGTTCTGCATTTGGCAGGTGCGTGGAAAGCCAGTCCTGGCACTGAGCGAGCGCTTGCGGGTGGGCGTAGACCACCTCGATCTCATCGAGCGAGGGTGTCAGGCGCAGCAGATTGTGGCGCACCAGGAAACTGGTTTCCCCGACGATGTGCAAGGGCGAGTTCAGCAGCAGATCGAGCGAGCGCGAGATCACGCCTTCGCTTGAATTTTCGACCGGCACCACGCCAAATTCGGCGCTCCCGGCGGCGGTCGCGCGGAACACCTCGTCGATGCTGACGCAGGGCATGCGTTCGATGCTGGAGCCAAAAAATTTCAGGGCGGCCTGTTCGCTGAAGGTGCCGGCCGGGCCCAGGTAGGCCACGCGCTGCGCGGCTTCCAGCGCGCGGCAGGCCGACATGATTTCACGCCAGATGACGGCAATGCCCTCGCTTCTGAGGGGGCCGCCATTGGCGGCCTGCAGACGCTTGATGACCGCCATCTCGCGCTCCGGCCGGAACACCGGGCTGGCGTCGGCGCGCTTGATGTCTCCAACCTCATGGGCCAATGCGGCACGCTGGTTCAGCAGGGACAGCAATTCCAGATCGAGGGCGTCGATCTGTTGGCGCAATTCGTCGAGGGTTCTTGCCATTCTAAAGACCTGTTCAATCGGGTTCTCTGGTCAAGCGCGGATTTTCTGGAA
>CAIMBE010000115.1 GCA_903839085.1 uncultured beta proteobacterium
CGTCATTGCGTCGTTCCTCGCGTCATTGCGTCGTTCCTCGCGTCATTGCGTCGTTCCTCCCGTCATTGCGAGCGAAGCGCGGCAATCCATAACCACAACGCCGACACCCGGGCATGGATCGCCACAGGCCTGCGGCCTTCGCGATGACGAAGGTGGCGCCGTGACGAAGGTGGCGCCGTGACGAAGCGGGTGCCGTGACGAAGGGGGTGCCGTGACGAAGGGGGTGCCGCAACGCGGCCGGGATTTGACGACAGGCTGGTGTTCCCGCTGCGGCTTGGCATCCGACCTGAACGCGGGGCCATTTAGCGGGCACAATTGCTTGTGTCGGGCAACATCGGCTTCACGCCGAATTGGCCGATTTGAATCCGTCAGTCAACCACAGCGGCACACCGTGCCTGCAGAAAGACAGCTGGAACGATGCCGATAGAATTCATGCTCAATGGATCGCCCTGCCGGGTCGATCCGCGCCCTGATGAGCGCCTGCTGGAGACGCTGCGCGAGCGCTGCGGCATCACCTCGCTCAAGGATGGCTGCAGCCCGCAGGGCCAGTGCGGCTGCTGCGTGGCCCTGGTGGACGGCTTGCCCAAGACCACCTGCGCCATGCCGGCCCGGGTTGCCAACGGCAAGAGCATCGTGACGCTCGACGGCTTGCCCGCCGCCGAGCGCCAGCAGATTGCCGACTGCTTTACGGCGACGGCCGGTCTTCAGTGCGGCTTCTGCATCCCGGGCATCGCGCTGCGCGCAAAGGCGATCACCGACCGTGATCCGGCGCCGACGCGACAGGCCATTGCGCGCGCGCTTGACCTGCACCTGTGCCGTTGCACCGGCTACATCAAGATCATCGACGCGGTTGAACTGCTGGCTGCGGCCAAGCGCGGCGCGGCGATCCCGCCGCCCTGCACCGATGGACGGGTCGGTCAGTCATTGACGCGCATCGGCAGTGCCCAGGCCATCCTTGGCGAGAGGGCCTTCGTCGACGACATCAAAGTGCCAGGGATGCTGCACGGCGCGCTCACGCTGTCGGCGCATCCGCGCGCCCGCGTCCTGCGCATCGACACCACGCGCGCCCTGGCCGTGCCGGGCGTGCGCCGGGTGGTGACCGCCGCCGACGTTCCGGGCGAGCGCTGGTACGGCCTGCTGCACAACGACTGGCCGGGTTTTGTGGCCATTGGCGAGGAGGTGCGCTGCGTTGGCGACGTGCTGGCCGCCGTCGCGGCCGACGACCGCCACACAGCGCGCGAGGCGGCCAGCCTGGTCGAGGTGAGCTACGAGGTTCTTCCTCCCGTGCTTGACCCGCTGCAGGCGCTGGCGGCGGGCGCACCGCGCGTCAACCCGCAGCATGAGAACCTGCTCGAGCACGCCGTGGTGCGGCGCGGCGACGTCGACGCCGCGCTGGCCGCCAGCGCGCACGTGGTCAGCGGCACCTGGGTGACGCAGCGCATCGAGCATCTTTTTCTGGAGCCCGAGAGCGCGATCGCCGAGCCCTTGCCGGGCGGCGGCCTGCGCCTGCTGTCGCAGGGCCAGGGCATCTTCGAGGATCGCCGGCAACTGGCCGGCTTTCTGGGCGTCAGCGAAGAAAAGATCTTTGTCGAACTGGTGCCCAACGGCGGCGCGTTTGGCGGCAAGGAGGACCTCTCGGTGCAGGCGCAGACCGCGCTGCTGGCGCAGCTGAGCGGCGCGCCGGTGAAGTTGACGCTGAGCCGCGAGGAATCCATCCGCATCCACCCCAAGCGGCATCCGCTGACGATGGACTACACGGTCGGCTGCGACGCCGAGGGCCGCCTCAGCGCGGTCAGGGCGCGCATGGTCGGCGACTCGGGCGCCTACGCCTCGGTTGGCGCCAAGGTGCTGGAGCGGGCCGCGGGCCACGCCTGCGGCCCCTATCGCGTGCCGAGCGTGGACATCGAGTCGCTCGCCGTCTACACCAACAATCCGCCCTGCGGCGCGATGCGCGGCTTTGGCGCCAATCAGGCGCACTTCGCGATGGAAGGCTGCCTCGATCTGCTGGCCCGGCAGGCCGGACTCGATCGCTGGGAGATCCGCTGGCGCAATGCACTGAGCGTGGGCGACACCTTCCCGACCGGCCAGGTGCTCGAGAAATCGGTCGGCATCCGCAAGACGCTGCAGGCGGTGAAGCCGCACTACGATGCCGCCGTGGGGGAGGGGCGCGCCATCGGCATTGCCTGTGGCGTCAAGAACAGCGGCATTGGCAATGGCGTGGAGGAATCGGGCAAAGCCAGGCTGGTGGTGGAGCAGGACGGCAACGTTTCGCTGTACAACGGCTTCACCGAGATGGGCCAGGGCCTGCTGACCGTGCTGGTGCAGTTCGCGGTTGAGGCCACCGGGCTGCCGTCAACCGTCTTTGTGCCGAAAGTCGACTCCACCTTCGACCTGCAATGCGGCCAGACGACCGGCTCGCGCGGAACCTTGCTGAGCGGGCGCGCGGTGCTGGCGGCCGGCGCGAAGCTCAGGGCCGATCTGGACGCCGGCCACTCGCTCGCCGACCTGGCCGGACGTGTCTATGCCGGCAATATTGTGATCAACGACACCACGCCGCTGGGCGCGCCGGCGGCGAAGATCAAGACCCACACCACCTTCAGCTACGCCACGCAGCTTGTCATCCTCGATGCGGACGGGCGCGTCGAGCGGGTCGTTGCCGCGCACGACGCGGGACGCGTGGTGAACCCGGCGCTGTGCAGCGGCCAGATCGAGGGCGCGGTCCACATGGGCCTGGGCTACGCGTTGACCGAAGAATTGCGCTGCGAGAACGGCATGCCGGTCACTTTCAAGCTCAAGGAACTGGGCGTTCTTCGCGCGCGCGACATGCCTGCGGTCGAGGTCATCCTGGTCGAGGAACCCGAACCCGAGGGGCCGCTGGGCGCCAAGGGCGTGGGCGAGATCGGTCTGGTGCCGACGGCGGCGGCGGTGGCCGGCGCCTTGGAGGCGTTCGACGGCATCCGGCGCACCACGCTGCCGATGCGGGATTCGCCAGCGGCGCGCGCCATGAGCGTCGGCGCTTCAAGGGCAGCCAAATGACGGTCGCCAGTTTCGTCAACGCGCACACCCACCTGTACTCTGGCCTGGTGCCGTTTGGCATGCCGGCGCCGGCCCAGGCACCGGCGAACTTTGTCCAGATCCTGGAGCGCGTCTGGTGGCGCCTGGACCGCGCGCTCGACGCCGCTTCGCTCAGGATGTCGGCACAGTGGTATGTGGCAGAGGCCTTGCAGCTTGGCACTGTCGGGTTGATCGACCATCACGAGTCGCCGCAACTGATCGAGGGATCGCTCGATATCCTGGCCGACGTCTGCCAGGCGGCCGGGATGCCGGCGGTGCTCTGCTACGGGGCGACCGAACGCAATGGCGGACGCACCGAGGCGCGCCAGGGCCTGGCCGAGTGCCGCCGCTTCATCCAGAGCAACCGGCGCCCGCTGGTGCGCGGCGTGGTCGGCCTGCATGCCTCGTTCACGGTGTCGGACGAGACCGTGCGCGAGGCGGCGGCGCTGTGTCGCGAACTGGGCACGGTGCTGCACGTGCACGTCGCCGAGGATCAGGCGGATGTCGCCGATGCGCAGCGGCGCGGCTGGGCCGGGCCGCTGGAGCGGCTCGAACAACTCGGCGCGCTGCCGCCCGGCTCGATCCTTGCGCACGGAGTGCACCTGAGTGAGCCGCAGGTGCGCCGCGCCGACAAGCTCGGTTGCTGGCTGGTGCAGAATCCGCGCTCCAACCGCGGCAACCGGGTTGGTTATCCGGCGACGCTGCGCGCCAGCGCCCACGTTGCGCTCGGCACTGACGGCTATGCGTCGGACCCCAGGGCCGAATATGTGGCGCTGCGGGAGGACGGGCCGCCTCACGGCGATGATGCGCAGGTGGCAGCGCGCCGACTGCAAGCCGGGCAGGACTTGCTGGCACAACGCTTTGGGGGAACAGCGCCCAGCGCCCGCGCGGCGCAGGACGTCGACCTGGAATCACTGCGAGCGCAGGCCGCCTCGCAGGCGGCCCGTCTATGGTCGCGCATGGCCGCGCTTTGAACCGAGAGCTTGGCAATTTCGTCATCGCGAGGCAGCACCACCGCCCCGTCATCGCGAGGCTGCGCCACCGCCTCGTCATCGCGAGGCCGCAGGCCGTGGCGATCCACGCATGGACTGCCGCGCTTCGCTCGCAGTGACGAGGCAGCACCAGTGCCCCGTCATCGCGAGGCCCCGCCACTGCCCCGTCATCGCGAGGCCCCGCCACCGCCTCGTCATCGCGAGGCCGCAGGCCGTGGCGATCCACGCATGGACTGCCGCGCTTCGCTCGCAGTGACGGAACGAAAGAGGCAGTGACGGAAAGAAAGTCGCAGTGACGGAACGAAAGAGGCAGCGACGGAAAGAAAGTCGCAGTGACGACACGGGGTTCATGGCCAGTATGCGGTTTCGGCCACCGGGAAAAGAGAACTCCCGATGACAGGATCAGTTTTTTGCGCTGTGCAAGAATTCACCGACGTGATTCACATCCAGCGGATCGAGCAGCGCATCGCGCAGGCGGCACAGGGCCAGCGCGCGCGGGTCGTCAGGGATCTTCTCGCCGGTTGCCACGCGCAGCACCACGCCGTCAAAGCGCGCGCTGACGGCGTCCGGCTCGATCAGCACCGCATCGCGCGGAGCGTCCTGCAGCCAGCGCTCGCGGTTCACGAACAGACGGGGCTTGAGCAGGTAGGGGCCGCCGTCCTCAAGGCAGAAGATGTCGCAGTTGCCGCAATCGTTGCAGAAGTCGGCAAAGTTGACGATCTGGCGCGCCATCTTGAGCGGGACATCGGGCGTGGAGGGGATGCGCACGCTGAAATTGGCGTCGTTGGGGCAGACCGGGATGCACTTGTTGCAGGTCACGCAGTCGAAGAACTGGAGCGTGCGGCCGATCTTGCGCGGCCCCTTGCGGTGATTGTCGGCGTGGTAGCCCGGGTCGGCGCAAAGGCGCTCAAGATACAGGTCGGTATTGCGCAACCTTGCCGCGCTCAGGTCCGCCGGTCCGTTCTCGCCCCCGGACCTGATGATGAATTCGTCGATCGTCGTCGCGCCCAGCGCGTCCATGCGCTGCGCGAGTTCCTCGAAGTAGCCGAAGCCGCGCCAGTAGCCGCCCGCCTGCAACAGGTCGGTGCAGGCCGTGACCGGCACCAGCCCGAGCGCCACCGCGTCGGCGAAATTGGCGCGCGCTATGCCGGCGGAGAACGATATGGGGAAGCGGTCGCCAAAGGCATGGCGCCAGCGCTGCACCAGTTGCATCGCCAGCACGTGCAGCGGCGGTCCCGACAGGTACATGAACTTCTCGCTCGCCGGAAAGAAATTGCGGTGGTTCTCCACGATCAGCGTGTTGGAGAACTTCACGCCCAGATGCAGGCCCAGAGACTTCGCGACGCCGCCCAGGCGGTCCACGATCGTGGTGGCCTGTTCCCAGCTGGCGTCCTTCTCGAAAGCGTCGTCGGGGATGCGCAGTTCGCTGTAGCCGAGCTTGTCGTGCAGCAGGTGACGCGCGTCGGTGGCGCCGAGCAGGGTCGGGTTGAGCTTGACCACGCACGACAGGCCGTGCTCGCGCATCAGGTGCTCGACCATCGCTTCGATCTCGTGCGGCGGACAGCCGTGAAAGGTGCTCAGGGTCAGCGTGTCCGACAGCCGCGTCTGGAAATCAAGGTCGCGCAGCGCCCCGAGCTCGGCGGGCAACGCGCGGCGCAGCCGCTCGATCACCGGCGTGGCGTCGAGCATGCCGCGGATAAAGGCCTGCACGCGCTCGCTGCGGATGCCCGCCAGGTCGTAGCCAACGCTCATGTCGAACACGGTGCGGCCGAATCCGGGCGCCATGTCCAGCCGGCCGCTGGCCTCGAGGATGCGGATCAGCATCGAGGCTTTGACATACTCTTCGAGCGACTGCTCGAGCGTGAGCTCCTGCGACCACTCGACGTTGTAGCCGACGGTTTGCATGTCGATGCAGGGTCGCGGGATTGTCAGCCGGTCCTGAATCTGAACCGTCTTGAGCTCGATGACGCGCCCGCCGGCGAGCCAGCAAAGCACGATGTTCTGGGCCAGCTGTGTGTTCGGCCCGGCTGCCGGGCCGAACGGCGTCGCGACCGTATGACCATGAAAGCGCACCGACAGGTCCAGGCGCGAATCGCCGAGCACGAACTTTCGCCTGGGCAGGTCGAAGATCGACTGGCGCGCGTCGAATTCGCGCAGCATGCGCCGGGCCAGGGCGGCCAGGGGATAGGGCGCGAGATCGCTCATCTGCAGGTCCCGCGCAAGGAACTCATGATCGTGGCCGCTTGTTGCATGCGAAGATATTAACAGCAGGCGCTGCGGCGCATGGCCATCGCGCAGGCGGCCTGAATCCAAGGGTAAACCCATGCCGGCGGAGGGCGACGCCCGGCGACCCCTTCGCTACAATCGCGTCGACCGGGCTGCCAACGCATATTCTTTGGTGGCAGCGCGGGCAGGTTGATTGCTCGGGAAACGGTACAGGTCAAGCGGAGGCGCAGCTTGTCGGCGAAAGACCGATTTTCAGGCGGCGACCAACAATCGGAGAAGTTTTATGGATACCTTCATACAGCAGATCATCAACGGTCTGGTGTTGGGCAGCATGTATGCCCTGGTCGCGCTGGGCTACACCATGGTCTACGGCATCATCGGCTTGATCAACTTTGCGCATGGTGAAGTGCTGATGGTCGGGGCTTTGACCAGCTGGTCCATCATCGGCATGATGAAGGACGCCATGCCCGGCGCACCCGGCTGGCTGGTGCTCCTGATTGCCACCGTGATTGCCTGCGTCGTCGCGGCAACCCTCAATTTCGTGATTGAAAAGGTGGCTTACCGGCCGCTGCGCAACAGCCCGAAACTGGCGCCACTGATTACCGCCATCGGCATGTCGCTGCTGCTGCAGACGCTGGCCATGATCATCTGGAAACCCAACTACAAACCTTATCCCACCCTGCTGCCGAGCACGCCGTTCGACATTGGCGGGGCGGTCATCACGCCAACCCAGGTGCTGATTCTGGGCATGACGGTGACCTCGCTGGCGGTGTTGATGTGGCTGGTCAATTACACCAAGCTCGGACGCGCCATGCGCGCGACGGCAGAGAATCCGCGCGTTGCCGCCTTGATGGGCGTGAAGCCCGATGTGGTGATTTCCGCCACCTTCGTGATCGGCGCCGTGCTGGCGGCGATTGCCGGCGTGATGTGGGCTGCCAACTACGGCACGGTGCAGCACAGCATGGGTTTCCTGCCAGGCCTCAAGGCCTTTACCGCGGCGGTGTTCGGCGGCATTGGCAACCTGGCTGGCGCGGTGGTCGGTGGCATCCTGCTGGGTTTGATCGAATCGCTGGGCGCGGGCTACATCGGTACGCTGACGGGTGGCGTGCTGGGCAGCCACTACTCGGATATTTTTGCCTTCATCGTTCTGATTGCGGTGCTGACGCTGCGGCCCTCGGGGCTGCTGGGTGAGCGGGTCGCGGATCGCGCCTGAGCCGGCTCTGACCCTGACGCCTTAAGAAAGGATTGTTATGAAACAACAACAGAAAATCATCGTCTTCCTGCTGGCGGCTGTCGCGCTGCTGGTTCTGCCCCTGCTGCTGCAGAGCTTTGGCAACGCCTGGGTTCGCATTGCCGACATGGCGCTGCTCTATGTGCTGCTGGCGCTGGGGCTCAATATCGTGGTCGGCTATGCCGGCCTGCTCGATCTGGGCTACGTTGCATTCTTTGCCATCGGCGCCTACATGTACGGCCTGCTGGCCTCGCCGCATCTGACCGAGACCTTTGCGATGTTCACCTCGCTGTTTCCGGACGGCATGCACACGCCCCTGTGGATCGTGGTGCCGGCAGCGGCCGGTCTGGCCGGATTTTTCGGCGTGCTGCTGGGCGCCCCGACCCTGCGGCTGCGCGGCGATTACCTGGCGATCGTGACCCTGGGTTTCGGGGAAATCATCCGCGTCTTCCTTAACAATCTGGATCACCCGGTCAACATCACCAATGGTCCCAAGGGGCTCGGGCAGATCGACTCCCTGAGTTTCTTCGGCCTGAATCTGGGCAAGACCGTCAGCGTCGCCGGTTTCGACATGGCGTCGGTCTCGCTCTACTACTATTTGTTCCTCGCGCTGGTGATCTTCAGCGTGGTGATCTCGCACCGTCTCGAAATGTCGCGCGTGGGCCGCGCCTGGATGGCAATCCGCGAGGACGAAATCGCGGCCAAAGCAATGGGCATCAATACCCGCAATCTGAAACTGCTGGCGTTCGGGATGGGCGCGACCTTTGGCGGCGTCTCGGGCGCGATGTTCGCTTCCTTTCAGGGCTTCATTTCGCCGGAGTCTTTCAGCCTGATGGAGTCGGTGATGATCGTGGCGATGGTGGTGCTGGGCGGCATCGGGCATTTGCCGGGCGTCATTCTGGGCGCCGTGCTGCTCTCGGCTTTGCCCGAGGTCTTGCGCTACGTCGCCGGACCGCTGCAGGCCATGACCGATGGCCGGCTTGACTCGGCGATCCTGCGCCAACTGCTGATTGCGCTGGCCATGATCACGATCATGCTCTCGCGGCCGCGCGGCCTGTGGCCATCGCCTGATCACGGCAAGTCCCTGCAGAACACCAAATGAGTATTGTGGAAAAGAACGCAGCTTTGCGAAGCGAGCCAGCTCTGTCCCCAACTGATCGAGGAAGCATATGACAGACACCGTACTTAATGTCGCCGGCGTTTCCAAGCGTTTCGGGGGCCTGCAAGCCCTCAGCGATGTCGGCATCAGCATCCAGCGTGGCCAGGTGTATGGCCTGATCGGGCCGAACGGCGCCGGCAAGACCACCTTCTTCAATGTCCTGACCGGGCTTTACTCGCCCGACAGCGGCAGCTTCGAACTGGCCGGCAAGACCTACCAGCCGACGGCGGTGCACGAGGTCGCCAAAGCGGGCATTGCGCGCACCTTTCAGAACATTCGCCTGTTCGCCGAGATGACGGCCCTGGAGAACGTCATGGTCGGGCGCCACATCCGCACCCATTCAGGCCTGCTCGGCGCCATTTTTCGCACGCCCGGCTTCAAGGCCGAAGAGACGGCCATCGCTGCGCGCGCGCAGGAGCTGCTTGAGTATGTGGGCATCGGCCGGCTTGCCGATTACAAGGCCCGCACGCTGAGCTACGGCGACCAGCGCCGGCTCGAGATCGCCCGCGCGCTGGCGACCGATCCGCAACTGATCGCGCTGGACGAACCGGCCGCCGGCATGAATGCGACCGAGAAGGTTCTGTTGCGCGAGCTGATCGACAAGATCCGCAATGACAACCGCACTATCTTGCTGATCGAACACGATGTCAAGCTGGTGATGGGCCTGTGCGACCGGGTCACCGTGCTGGATTACGGCAAGCAGATCGCGGAGGGTACGCCGGCTGAGGTGCAGAGGAACGAAAAAGTGATCGAGGCCTATCTTGGGACCACTCATTAGTCAGGTTCTGACAGAGCCGAAGATCTGTGCGACAAGGACATAACGATGAACATTCTTCTCAAAGTGACGGGCCTCAAGGTCGCGTACGGCGGCATCCAGGCGGTCAAGGGCGTTGACTTCGAAGTGCGCGAGGGTGAGCTGGTGTCGCTGATCGGCTCCAATGGCGCGGGCAAGACCACCACCATGAAGGCCATCACCGGCATCCTGCCGATCAACGATGGCGATATCGAGTACCTGGGCAAGAGCATTCGCGGCCAGGGCCCCTGGGACCTGGTCAAGCAGGGCCTGGCCATGGTGCCCGAAGGGCGCGGGGTCTTTGCGCGCATGACGATCATTGAAAACCTGCAGATGGGTGCCTACATCCGCGACGACAAGCCTGACATCCTGGTCGATATCGACAAGGTGTTCACGATCTTCCCGCGCCTCAAGGAGCGCCGCGACCAGTTGGCCGGCACCCTGTCGGGCGGCGAGCAGCAGATGCTGGCGATGGGGCGCGGCCTGATGAGCCGGCCCAAGGTGTTGCTGCTCGACGAGCCGTCGATGGGCCTGTCGCCCCTGATGGTGGACAAGATATTCGAGGTGGTGCGCGATGTCTACGCGCAGGGCGTGACGGTGCTGCTGGTGGAACAGAACGCCAGCCGTGCCCTGGCCATTGCCGACCGCGGCTACGTCATGGAGTCCGGTCTGGTCACGATGTCGGGCGATGCCAAGACGATGCTCAACGACCCCAAGGTGCGCGCCGCTTATCTCGGGGAATAGGTCGCGGCTTGAAGACTTACAGAATCGCCTGCATTGCCGGCGATGGCATTGGCAAGGAGGTCGTGCCGGCGGGCCAGGCCGTGCTGGCTGCGCTCGCCGCGGCGCGCGGCAGCTTCCGCTTTGACTTCGAGAGCTTCGGCTGGGGCGGCGACTGGTACCGCTTGCATGGAGAAATGATGCCGGCCAACGGCCTGGAGGCGCTGCGCGGCAAGGATGCTATTCTTTTCGGATCCGCTGGCGACCCGGACATTCCCGACCACATCACGCTGTGGGGTCTGCGCCTGAAAATCTGCCAGGGCTTCGATCAGTACGCCAATGTGCGTCCGACCCGCATCCTGCCCGGCATCGATGCGCCGCTCAAACGCTGCAAACCCGAAGACCTGAACTGGGTGATCGTGAGGGAAAACTCCGAGGGAGAGTACGCCGGCGTCGGCGGCCGGGTGCATCAGGGCCAGCCGATCGAGGCCGCCACCGATGTCTCGATGATGACGCGCGCCGGCGTTGAACGCATCATGCGCTACGCCTTCAGGCTGGCGCAATCGCGCCCGCGCAAGCTGTTGACGGTGGTGACCAAATCCAACGCGCAGCGCCATGCCATGGTCATGTGGGACGAGATCGCGCTGCAGATCTCCGGCGAGTTTGCCGACGTCAAGTGGGACAAGGAACTGGTGGATGCCGCCACCGCGCGCATGGTCAATCGCCCGGCCACGCTCGACACCCTGGTTGCCACCAACCTGCACGCCGACATCCTGAGCGATCTGGCGGCGGCACTGGCGGGGAGCCTGGGCATCGCGCCGACCGCGAACATCGACCCCGAACGCCGCTATCCCAGCATGTTCGAGCCGATCCATGGATCGGCCTTCGACATCATGGGCAAGGGGTTGGCCAATCCGGTTGGAACGTTCTGGAGCTGCGTGATGCTGCTCGAACACCTGGGCGAGATGGATGCGGCGCAGCTGCTGATGCAGGTCATCGAACAGGTGACCGCGGACCCGGCGCTGCACACGCGCGACCTCGGCGGCAGCGCCGGCACCGCTCAGGTGACGCAGGCCGTGTGCCAGCGCATCGCGCTCTCGGCCGCTCGCACGCCAGCCGGGTAATATCGAGACCGAAAACCACTGGAGAATGGGATGAACAAGTTGCTTGTCGGTCTGTGTTGGGCTTTATCCGCGCCGTTGCTGATGGCGCAGTCCCCGGCGGCAGGCGCGGGGCCGGCCTGCCCCGAGAAGAACCTGCTTTACTGGCAGGCCTTCCCGCCCGGTGGCGAGTCCGATCTGTCGGCGCGCCACCAGCAGGTCGTGCTGAAGAAGAGGTGCGCCGCCATCGACACCATCATCCAGTACAAGGCCGGCGCCGGGGGCGGCCTGATGTGGGGTCAGATGAACCAGTTGCCGGGGGACGGCCTCAACATCGTGGGCGTCAACCTGCCGCACATCGTGTTTCAGCCGCTCGAGGGCCAGGTTCAGTTCAAGACGCAGGACATCACCCCGGTGTTCTGGTTCCATTTCACGCCCGACATCCTGGTGGTGCCCGAGCCAAGCGCGATCCGGACTTTTGCCGAGTTCATCAAGGCCGCCAAGGCCGCGCCCGGTGCGCTCAATCTCGGCGGCTCCGGCCTCAATTCTGCCAACCACGCGGCCCATGAGCGCATGAACGCGATGTTTGCCGTGAAGACCAATTACATCCCGTACAAGGGCACCGGCGACATGGCGACCGCCGTGCTGGGCGCGCAGATCGAGGGCGCGATGACGTATTCGGCGTTTGCGATCAATAACAAGGGACGCGTGCGCGCTCTGGCCATCGCCATGGAAAAACGCCACCCGCTGCTGCCGGAAGTGCCGACCTTCAAGGAACTCGGCGTTGACTGGGTCGATGGCGCCTACCGCGGCATCGGCGTGCCAAAGTCGACTTCGCCCGAGGCGCGCAAGCGCCTGTCCGAGTTGTGGATGGCGCTGAACAACGAGCCGGAGATGAAGGAACTGGCCGCCCGCAGCGGCTTTGAACTGGTCAATGTCGGCCTCGAGCAGATGGACGCGTTCATGAAGGACAAGGTGCGCCTTTATACCGACAGCGCGCAGCAGCTGGGACTGGGCAAGAAATAGGCGCGCAACCAATGCACGAAGCGCCTGGCAACGCCGCGCCCGATCCCTTGCGGGACCCGGCGGCCTTCCTGCAATACTTGTACGGTGTCGCGGTCCGGCGTGCCTTGCCGCTGCACAACATCGCGGCTTTCTTGCCGGCGCCGCCGAGCCGCGAGAGCGGGGGTCGCACCCTGGTGCTCGGTGCCGGCAAGGCGGGCGCGGCGATGGCCCAGGCGGTCGAAGCGCTGTGGCCGGCCGACGCGCCGCTGTCGGGTCTGGTCGTGACGCGCTACCAGCACATACCGCCGCGAGCGCACGGTCTGGCGCAGCGCATCGACATCGTCGAGGCGGCCCATCCCGTGCCCGATGCAGCGGGGCTGCTGGCAAGCGGGCGCATCATGGCCTTGACGCAGAACCTGACCAAGGACGATCTTGTGCTGTGCCTGATCTCGGGCGGCGGCTCGGCCTTGCTGACCTTGCCGGCCGACGGTTTGACGCTGCCGGACAAGCAGCGCATCAACCGCGAACTGCTCAATTCGGGCGCCACGATCGCCGAGATCAACTGCGTGCGCAAGCACCTCTCCCGCGTCAAGGGCGGGCGGCTGGCCGCGGCCTGCGCCCCGGCCCGGGTGGTGACGCTGGCGATCAGCGACGTGCCGGGCGATGATCCCTCGATCATTGCCAGCGGGCCGACGGTGCCCGATGCCAGCCGCTGTGACGATGCGCTGGCCATCCTCGCACGGTACGCCATTGCGGTGCCAAGGGGCATCCGCGCGGCGCTTGCCAGCGGGCTGCTGGAGACACCGAAACCCGGCGATCCGCTCTTTGAGCGCAATCAGGTGAGCCTGATCGCCGCGCCCTACCAGTCCTTGCAGGCGGCGGCCCAGGCGGCCCGCGAAGCCGGTCTGGCGGCCCATATCCTGGGCGATGACATGCAAGGCGAAGCGCGCGAGGTGGGCAAGGTGCATGCTGCGCTGGCACGCGCCATCGTCGTCCGGAGCGAACCGTTTCAGCGGCCGTGCGTGATTCTGAGCGGTGGTGAAACCACGGTGACGCTGCGCGAGCCGGTGGCGGGCGCGCACCCTGGACGGGGTGGGCGGGCCGGCGAGTTCTGCCTCGGCCTGGCGCAGGCCCTGCAGGGTCAGGCCCATGTTCATGCGCTGGCGGCCGACACGGATGGCATCGATGGGGTGGAAGACAACGCCGGCGCCTGCGTCGGGCCGACGACCCTCAGCCGGGCCCTGGCTTCAGGCATGAAGATCGAAAATTATCTCGATCGCAACGATTCCTACGGCTATTTTTCAGCCCTCGGCGATCTGGTGATGACCGGCCCGACGTTTACCAACGTCAATGATTTTCGCGCTTTGCTGATCCTGTGAGGTTGATTACTCAAGTTTGTTTGATTTTGCTCAAGGTCATTGAGCGGCAAGCGCGTCACAGTCGCACACATGCTAGCCGCTCAAATTCTTGACCTCCCTGCCGAGACCCGCGTCCTTGCTCGCGGTGAAGTCCTGATCAGGCGCGCGACGGCGCCGTGCTGGGTCAGTTACCTGGACTCGGGTCGGGTCGCTCTGGGTGTCCTCGAAGGCGATGTCATGGTGCATCAGCTCGGTGTGGTGGAGGGTCCGTGCTGGCTCGATGCCAGTTCTGCGGTGCTGAACCTGCCGCACGCGGTGGACGGCGTTTCGGAGACGGAAATCCATTTAAGGCAGGTGCCGGCGCTTGAATTTCAGCGCTCGGTGGCGGCCATGTCGGCATCGGCGCAGGCCGTTTTGCACGATGTCGCGATGGCGCATCGCCAGCAGACCGAATTTGCGGTCAGTCGCCTGGCCAAGGACGCCGAGGCGCGCTGCGCCGAATGGCTGCTGCGCCATGCCCAGACCGGTGACCGGGGCGGGATGGCGGTGCTGCTGCAACAGCGCAAACGCTCGATTGCCGCCCAGCTTGGCATTGCGCCCGAAACCTTGTCGCGCGTTCTGCGCCATCTGCGCGAGCGCAGCCTGATCAGCGGCTCGGGCCGAATGCTCAACGTCGTCGATCCCAGCGGTCTGCGACTGCTCGCCGGCGTTTAATTACTTTTCATCTTGCCGGGCATCGGGACGGCGCTTCTTCGTCACTGCGAGGAGCGCAGCGACATGGCAGTCCATGCATGGGTTGCCGCGCTCCGCTCGCAATGACGAATGAGAACTCGCAGGAATAATCAGTCTTGTTGCGCAGAGGTCAGATATGCAATGCGTGGCCGAGCGCCTTTAGGGCGGCCTCCTGCACCGCTTCACCGAGGGTCGGGTGAGCGTGGATGGTTCCCGCCACATCTTCCAGGCAGGCGCCCATTTCGATCGACTGCGAAAAGGCTGCGCTCAACTCCGACACGCCAACGCCGACCGCCTGCCAGCCGACGATCAGGTGGTTGTCGCGCCGGGCCAGCACGCGCACAAAGCCTTCGCCCGCTTCGAGCGTCATGGCGCGCCCATTGGCTGCGAACGGGAAACTCGCCTGGATGCAGTCCAGGCCGGCCAGCGCTGCCTGCGCCGGCGTCTGCCCGACCACCAACAGTTCCGGGTCGGTGAAGCAGACCGCGGCGATGGCTGCCGGCGCGAAATGGCGCCGCTTGCCGGAGATGATCTCGGCCACCATCTCGCCCTGCGCCATGGCCCGGTGCGCCAGCATCGGTTCGCCGGTCAGGTCGCCGATGGCCCACACATGGCGCATCGAGGTGCGGCACTGGTCATCGATCTTCACGGCGCGGCCGTTCATGTCGAGCAGCAAGCGCTCCAGACCCCAGCCCTGGGTGCGCGGTGTGCGGCCAATCGCCACCAGCACCTGATCGGCAGGCAGTTCCGACATCTCGCCCTTGGCGCTGGCGATCTGCACGGCATCGCCCGCCGCGTTCAGACCCTGCACCCTGCAGCCCAGGTGAACCTGGATGCCGAGCTTGCGCAGCGAGGCAGCCACCGGCCTGGCCAGTTCTTCGTCGTAGACCGGCAGGATGCGATCGAGCGCCTCGACCACGGCCACGTCGGCGCCGAGCTTGCGGTAGGCGATGCCGAGTTCCAGGCCGATGTAGCCGGCGCCGACCACCAGCAGGCGTTTGGGTAGTGCGGCCGGTGACAGCGCCTGCGTCGACGAGATGACGCGTCCGCCAAACGGCAGGCCGGGCAGGGCCAGTTCGGTCGAACCGGTTGCCAGCAGCAGGTGTTCGCAGGAAATGCGCAGCGCTGCGCCCGCGTTCGCCGGGTGCACCTCGACCGTCTTGCCGTCGACCACGCTGGCCCAGCCCTTGATGACCTTGACGCCGTTCTTCTTGAGCAGCGCCGCCACGCCATGCGTGAGGCGCTGCACGATGCCGTCTTTCCATCGCACGGTCTGTGCCAGGTCGATGCGCGGCGCGTCGACCTGGATGCCGAGCGCTGACTGGCCGGCAAACTGGCAGGTCCTGTGGAAAGCTTCGCCAGCGTGGATCAGCGCCTTGGACGGAATGCAGCCAATGTTCAGGCAGGTGCCGCCAAGCTGCTCGCCCTCGATCAGGACGGTGTCCAGGCCGAGTTGGCCGGCACGAATGGCGGCGACGTAGCCGCCGGGACCGCCGCCGATGACCAGCAACTTTGTCTCTTGTGTCTGCATCGTTACTCCACAAACAGGGTGGCCGGACATTCGAGGTAGCCGCGCAGGAGTTGCACAAACTCGGCGCCATGCATGCCGTCCACCACGCGGTGATCGAAGGACGAGGACAGGTTCATCATCTGCCGCGCGACCACCGCGCCGCCGCGGATCATGGGGCGCTCGACCATGCGGTTGACGCCGATGATCGCGACTTCGGGGTGGTTGATCACGGGCGTGCTGACAATGCCGCCCAGGGCCCCGAGGCTGGTGATGGTGATGGTCGAGCCGGTCAGTTCGTCGCGCGCCGCCTTGCCGCTGCGGGCCGCCTCGCTCAGTCGCAACACCTCGGCGGCGCAAGCCCACAGGTCGCGCGTTTCGGCGTGGCGCAGCACCGGCACCATCAGGCCGCCTCCGGTCTGCGTCGCAATGCCCAGATGGACGGCCTCATAGCGCGTGACCACCGCCGCATCGTCGTCGTAGCGCGCGTTGACCTGCGGAAACCCGCGCACTGCCAGCACCACGGCGCGCACCAGAAAAGGCAGGATGGTCAGGCGAGCGCGCTGCGTGCCGTGCTGCGCGTTCAGGCGCGCGCGCAGGGCCTCGAGTTCGGTGACGTCGATTTCCTCGACGTAGGTGAAGTGCGGGATGCGGCGCTTGGCCTCCTGCATCTTCTGCGCAATCTTGCGCCGCAGGCCGATCACGGGGATGACTTCTTCCGCGCTGCGCTGCGCGTAGCGCTGGTCGGCTGAGGCCGCGCCGGCCGCTTGTCCGGCCCTTGCCGCGTAGGCGTCCAGGTCCTGCTGCGTGATGCGTCCGGCGCTTCCGGTCCCGGGGACGAATTGCAGCTCAATGCCCAGGTCCCAGGCGCGCCGTCGCACGGCGGGTGAGGCGATCGGCCTGTCGCCGCTGGTGCGTGCATGAACCGTGGCGGTCGCGGTGACTGCTTCGCGCTTTGCTGGCGGCAGGGCTGTTCCGGTTGGCGCCGCTTCGGCGGCTGCGGGTTCTCGCACCAGGGCGGGTTTGTCGGCGTGATCCGGCGCCGGGTCGCCCCAAGCCGGATCAGCCCCCTCGGGGGGCAGCGACGACGCGCAGCGCGCAGCGTGGGGGCCAGCCTTTCCAGCACCCTCGACTTCGATTTGAATCACTTCGGAGCCGACCGCCATCACCTGACCGACCGCGCCACCGAGTGAGAGCACCTTGCCTGCGACCGGTGACGGGATCTCGACCGTGGCCTTGTCGGTCATGACGTCGGCCAGGATCTGGTCTTCGCTGATCAGGTCGCCAACCTTCACATGCCAGGCCACCAGTTCGACTTCGGCGATGCCTTCACCGATGTCCGGCATCTTGATAATGTGTACGCCCATCATGCCTCCATCGTGCGTTTGAGTGCCGCTGCCACACGCGCCGGACCGGGGAAATAAGCCCACTCCTGCGCATGCGGATAGGGCGTGTCCCAGCCGGTGACACGCTCGATTGGCGCCTCCAGGTGGTAGAAACAGTGCTCCTGGATCAGCGAGACCAGTTCGGCGCCGAAGCCGCTGGTGCGCGTTGCTTCGTGCAGCACCACGCAGCGTCCGGTCTTTTTGACCGAGGCGACGATGGTCTCGAGATCGAGCGGCCAGATTGAGCGCAGGTCGATGATTTCGGCGTCGATGCCGCTCTCGCTGGCTGCCGCTTCCGCCACAAAGACCATCGTGCCGTAGGTGATCACGGTCAGCGCCTTGCCGGGCCGGAATACCGCCGCCGTGTCCAGCGGCACCGTGTAATAGCCCTCGGGCACGGCGCCCATCGGGTGCTTGGACCAGGGCACCACCGGCTTGTCGTGGTGTCCGTCGAAAGGCCCGTTGTAGAGGCGCTTGGGTTCCAGAAAGATGACCGGGTCGTCGTTCTCGATCGAAGCGATCAGCAGGCCCTTGGCGTCGTAGGGATTCGAGGGCATCACGGTGCGCAATCCGCAGACCTGAGTGAACACGGCCTCCGGGCTCTGGCTGTGCGTCTGCCCGCCGTAGATGCCGCCGCCGCAGGGCATGCGGATGGTGATGGGTGCCGTGAAGTCGCCGACCGAGCGGTAGCGCAGGCGCGCCGCTTCCGAAACGATCTGATCGGTTGCCGGGTAAACGTAGTCGGCAAACTGGATCTCGACCACCGGGCGCAAACCATAGGCGCCCATGCCGACCGCCGTGCCGACAATGCCGCCTTCGGAGATCGGGGCGTCGAACACGCGCGAACTGCCGTACTTTTTCTGCAGTCCCTCGGTGCAGCGAAAGACGCCGCCGAAATAACCGACGTCCTGGCCGTAGACGACCACGTTGTCGTCGCGCTCCAGCATCACATCCATGGCCGAGCGCAGCGCCTGGATCATGGTCATCGGGGTTTTGCTCATGTTGCTTTCTTTCTTCATGAATTCGTTCTCGTGTTTTCGTCATTGCGAGGAGCGCAAGCGACGCGGCAATCCATGTCGCCCGAAGTCATGGATCGCCACGCTTCGCTCGCGATGACGAGAGGGGCACTCGCGATGAAGGGAGGGGCACTTGCGATGAAGGGAGGGGCACTCGCGATGACGAGAGTGACGTGTTTGAGATGACGGCAGTACCGCCTTGTCGAAGGTCGCATGATCAGATGCCCAATTCCTGGCGCTGGCGGCGCAAGTGCGCGGGCAGGTCCTTGTAAACGTCCTCGAACATCGCCGCCGGACTTTGCATGTGACCATCGGCCAGCGTGCCGTAGCTCTCGGCCTCTTTCTGGGCCGCCAGCACCAGGGCTTCAAGCTCGGCCTTTGCCGCGGCGTGTTCGGCGTCTGACCAGGCGCCCAAGTGGATCAAATGCTGCTTCAGGCGCTCGATCGGATCGCCGAGCGGAAAGCGCTTCGCATCGTTGGCGGGGCGGTACTTGGTCGGGTCATCGGAGGTCGAGTGCGGTCCTGCGCGGTAGGTGACCCACTCGATCAGCGTCGGCCCCAGGTTGGAGCGCGCGCGCTCGAGCGCCCAGCGCGAGGCGGCATAAACCGCCAGAAAATCGTTGCCGTCGACGCGCAGCGAGGCGATGCCGCAACCGACGCCGCGCGCCGCGAAGGTCGTGCCTTCGCCGCCGGCAATCGCCTGAAAGGTTGAAATCGCCCACTGGTTGTTGACCACATTGAGAATCACCGGCGCCCGGTAGACATGGGCAAAGGTCAGACCGGTATGGAAGTCGGCCTCGGCCGTGGCGCCATCGCCGATCCAACTCGACGCCACCTTGGTGTCGCCCTTGATGGCCGAGGCCATGGCCCATCCGACGGCCTGGATCACCTGTGTCGCGAGGTTGCCCGAGATTGAAAAAAAGCCCTGCTTTCGGCTCGAGTACATGACCGGCAACTGACGCCCCTTGAGGGGATCGTGCTCGTTGGAGAAGAGCTGACAGATCATGTCCACCATCGACACATCGTCACGCGCGAGCAGCAGGCCCTGCTGCCGGTAGGTCGGGAAGCACATGTCGCCCTCGCTCAAGGCAAACGCGTGCGCCGTCGCGATCGCCTCTTCGCCCAGGCACTGCATGTAGAAGGACATCTTCTTCTGGCGCTGTGCGAGCACCATGCGCGCGTCGAAGGCGCGCGTTTTCAGCATGGCGCGCAAGCCCCGCCGCAGCAAGTCCACATCCACTCGCGGCGCCCACGGACCGACCGCCGCGCCGGCCTCGTCGAGCACCCGGATCAGCGTGAAGGCCAAGTCGCTGGTGTCGGCCGGAAGCGAATCGACCGGTGGCCGCCGTACCGCGCCGGCGGCTGAAATGGGGAGGTAGGAAAAGTCGGTCTCGTGGCCGGGTCGCCCGGTGGGCTCGGGGACATGCAGACGAAGTGGTTTTGGCTGTGGCATCGGCATTTCTCCTTGCAAGGTCGTGTCCTGCATCAGATTTCAAGGGCTCGGCTCAGCACCTGGCGGGTAGCCAAGCGATGACCGGACAATGCGGCAATGGCAGCGGGGTCGCCGCAGGCCTTGCTTGCAGCGTGAAGCATAACGGATTTTGTGCGGTCAATGAACTCGGCGCAGGTGGACGCGGCGGGTGCCGCGGCCGCACGCGCGGCGGAGAAGAGGCAGGCACTCAGAACCTGACATCGACGCGCGGCCGGGTGGTAAGGATGGGTGCATCTTGATATTCAGACACCCTGCCCGGTCAGAAAAAAAGCGGCCCAGAAAAAGGGATGAGGAAATTCCTTGCGGGTGTCGAGTTGTGCCTGGCGCAGGGCGTCCCGCTTGGGCATGCCATTTTTCAAATTGGTGTAGAAACGCTTCATCAGCTCCGAGGTTGCCTCGTCGTCCACCTGCCAGAGGCTGGCAACGACGCTGCTGCTGCCGGCATAAAGAAAGCCGCGAGTCAGGCCCACCAGATCATCGCCATTGAGGACTTTGCCCAATCCCGTTTCGCAGGCGCTCAGAGTCACCAGATCGGCGTCCAGGTGGACGTTGTAGAGCTCATTGACCGTCAATGAGCCATCCTCCTGGCCATCCTTGGCAAGGAGAAGGCGCGAAATCATGGCATTGTCGCTGTTGAACTGGCCATGCGAGGCGATGTGCAAGTAATGAAAGTTGGGGGCAAACTGCTTGAAGGCGGCTTTCGTCGCCTTCTTGCGCACCAGGAGCTCGTTGCCTGGCAGCATGTCGGCGATCATGCGCGCCTCGACCTCGGCGTTGGGAAGATCGAGCCGCGAGTCGCCGAGATCGGGGTTGCCCAGCACCAGGATGCTGTCGATCGACTCGGTGCGCGAGGGTTTCAGATACCTGAGCACGCTGGCGCTGGGCAGATAGCGCAGGACGCGGTTCTGCACAAGATAATTGTTGCCGTCATGCAGCGCTGCAAAAGGCACATAGTGCAGGAAGCCGTGCGGAACGATGAGCAGACTGCGATTGCCCAATTCCGCCTCAAGCGGTCGCAGCAGCTTGTTGTAGAGCGCTTGCGCAGGCTTGGTCACACCCTCGCCCTGTTCCTGCAGGTTGAGGCGAAAGGCGCGAACCAGTTCCTCCAGGTTGTCCCCATCCATCTTCGCGATGCGGGCGCCCGAGGCTGACAGCGTCACCGCGTACAGGTGCTTGCCGTGGAAGTAGTACTCGACAATCATTTCGTTGGGCAGCAGTCGGTCCTGAATGAGCTTGACCGGGGTAGCGCTCACCGCTACCAACGAAGCCAGCTCCGGCGCCGCCGCTCCCAGTTCCTCCTTCATCTGCACCACCAGATTGCGCTGCTTTGACTCCACCGACTTCGACAAGTCGATGGGCACCTGCGCCAGAGCCTCGTTGCCTGCGGCGCGGTAGTTGGCGAGAAGTTCGCCAACGTTCCTGGCCGCGACCTTCGGCACCGCGAAGTCATCCTTGTTGGCGAGCAGATCGACCAGGGCGCGAGCCTTGGCGCGCTCCATGTACTCGAAGGCTTCTGCCGCACGCTGGGTCCTGAAGAGAGCCGCAATCAACTGCCCGTAAACGTTCTGCTTGTCACCGACGAAGCCGATCTTGTTGGCTTCCGTGTTGATGCTTGCACGCTGCTGCTCGATGACGGCGATTGCTTGTTTGTAATAGCTGATCGCCGACTCTGTGGCATCCTCCTGATCAGCGATTCGGCCGCGGTCGTTCAATATCAGCCAGTAGATCTCGCCGTTATCCCGCGTCGCCGCGATCTTCAGCAGATCATCGTAGCCGGCTTTGGCTTCGGCGATTTTCCCGGTCTCCAGCAGAGCCTTGTTGACCATGAAACCGCGCGGCAGTTCAGCCCAAGCCCAGTTGCTGATTCCGCGAAGCAGCGCACCGCTGACCAGGTTGTCCAGAAATGATTTGAGCTTGAATGTGGTGTCGCTGTTGATGCCATCGAGCGCCTTGCGGTAGTCGCCCAGCGCCATGTAGACCCGTCCCAGCGCCATGGCCTTTGCGTTCGCGTAGTCGGAGTGCACGAGCGAGGTATTGACCCGGCTCAGCTCGAGGGCAAATCGTTCGCCGTCGCTGCGCTTGCCGCTCAGCGTCGCCGCGAGCGACAGGGCTGCCAGGCAATGGATCTCCATGTCCTTGTCGTCGCTGCGGTCCTTCTTGAGCCAGTCCAGACCCTTCTGGGCTTCGACCCCCGCTGGCGTGTACTGGGCCATCTCGATCAGCGCGTCAGCGCGCATGATGTGTATGGTCGGCGTGGCATCGTCAAGTCCGAACAGCCGGGTGCGCCGATCGCCTTTTCTGACGTTGGCCTCAAGCTGGTCGAGGCAGGGCAGCAAACGGTTGTAGCGCTTGGTCTTGGAATAGGCGAAGCACAGGGCATGACGGTCGCGCGTATTGAGCGCGTGTTTGGCCTCTTCGGACTCCATGAGTTTCTGCAATTCATCGAACCGACCGGTGGCTGCATAGTCGATCGACTGCGAACTGACATCGGCAAGAGCCAGGCGTATCGGAAGTCCGATCAGCAACAGCGCCAAGAAGGCGAGCAGTAGGCGATGCAGGGTCATGCGGTGCACATGTATCTCCACAAAAAAGGGTGCGCAAGCGCACCCCTGTTGTCACAAGCGCTGAAGATCAGAACCAGTAGCCGATGTTGGCGACGAAGCCCTTGGTGTCCTTGCCCCGGATGAGGGACACGCCGCCGCGCAGATAGCTTCTGGCGCTGAAGGCGTTCTTGTTGGTGCCGATCGTGAAGCCGATTTCCTGCGTGTTGCTGACATATATTTCGCTGCCGGTATAACGCGTGTCGATCAGCGAGTACTCGAGCGAGAGTTTGGTGCCGTCCCATACCACCGGCTGAGACAGCATCAGACCGTTGCGCAGCACGGTGTTGGTGATGCCCGGGTCGATCGAATAGTCGCCTGCAGAAAATTGCCCAGTCTTGTTATAGCTCAGCATATTGCCCATGGCCACATCAAACCCGTCCAGATTCCATATGTAGGTGCTGGTCAGCGACGCGGTATAGAGCGAGGACACGGTTGCCATATCTGCCGAACCGACGATCGAGTATCTGCCGGCCGGGGTCAGGGTCCAACTGTCGCTGAGCGGAACGCGGTAGGAGACGCCAAGGCCGCCGCGGTAGGACTTGGCACCATTGGTGTCCATCTGGGTGATCGGCAGGCTGAAGGTCAACTGACGGCGCGGGTCGATGTCGTTGCGGATGGTATAGGAGAAGGGCAGGGTCGTGACCTTGATCTTGCTGTCCAGAACGTCCACGGCGCTGTATTGCAGAGCCACTCCGATCAGGTTGGGCGTCGCGCCGCCGTCCACTGCGGCTGCCGCCTGGCTGGCGGGGGCAGCGATATTGGTGGCGCTGTCGGTGAAGCTCGAATTGAAGTCGCTGGCGACGACGCCGGGGATCAAGCCGCCCGGCCCCGAGATCGGACTGGACGGGGAGTTGGCTGCCTGGTACTGGAGAATGCGCCCCAGAATGTTGCCCTGCTTCTTGATGTAATCTTCCATCAACTGTTTGCTGGCATCGCGGCTTCCGCCTGTGAAGCTCTGGTTGATGCCCAGTCCCGGGATGTCCAGTGTCAAGGTATTGGGACTGCCCGCTGTCGACCCGACCGCGTTCGGGAAAGCCAGCGTCATCCCGAGTGTGTTAAAGCTGCCATAGATGGTGGCTTGCTGTGTGCCGGTATAGCTGACGGAACTGAAGGACTGGATGCCGGTGGTGGACAGTTTGTCAAAGAACTCCTGTGCGGTGGCAGTACCCAAAAAACCGGCGCAGGAGCCCGAGATTCCCAGCGACAAACCAAAATTGGCGGTCGGAATAAGCGAGCCGCAGCCGGTGGTTTGCGCAAGGGCGGGTGAGACCCCGGAGCTCATTGCGATGGGCACCAGGGCCGCCAGCAGTTTGATTCGATGCGGTGTATTCATTGAAGATCCTTTTCTGTTTATGGTTCAAGTACCTGGAGTCAAGGTCCACCCTATCCAATCCGCAATCGCATGACTCTGCGATGCAGTCAAACCATGCCGTCCTTACCCGTATTGCACAACAGCACAATTTGATCAAATAATAGCGTCGCCGAATATTGGAGTCAACTCGGTTTCTCCCACCATCGAACACATCACGAATTCAAATGCTGTTAAATGCTTATAAGTATTTATAAATGTCAATTGGCGTAGATTTCAAAGCGAAACGGACACTGATTTCAGCAGTCCTTGCGCACCCATGCAGTTTTATGCGATCGGGTGCTCGCTTGGAATGCGCCATGAGGCCACCCAGGAAAATTTCGCGACTGCTCGGGTCGCACGCGGTGCGGATCAGGTGGCGCAAGAGCGAGGTTGCCGGTCATGAAATTCTGGGATGAGATCGGCTGGCGTATCGGTGCGCTGCCGGTTCGGCGCGTCATCTGGACGCTGGTGCTGATTTTTTCGGTCTGGGTCATTCTCGATGTCCTGGTCTTCAAATTTAGCAGCGGGTTGACCCGGTCAAGCTACGACGCGATGGTGCGCAAACGGGTCTTTGTCGCGGCGGTGGATCCGCGCATTGTCATCATCGATATTGATGAAGCGTCGCTGGCGCGGATGGGGAAAGAGTTTGGTCGCTGGCCCTGGTCACGCGATACGCTGGCCACCGTGCTCGAACACGTTGAACGCCAGCAGCCGGCCGCAGTGGTCTGGGATATCTTGTTTTCCGATTTGGACCGTCTGAGCCCGGGTGGCGACGCGGCGTTCAATCAGGCAGTCGGGCGCAGCGGGCACAGTCATTTTTCTGTGGTCCGATTGCCCCAGGCCAATGATGCGGCAAGCCAACTGACACGCGCTGCGCTACCCGGTTTGTGGGCTGGTCATTCCCTGGCAAGCGACACGCCGGTATCGGACACGCACGCCCCGACCGTGGCGCTGATTGCGCCGGCGCTTCCCGCAGTTGCCGCCAGCCGGCTTGGGTTTAACAACGGGTATGTCGATTCGGACGGCGTGTTGCGCCGCTATCGCTACAAGGAAGTGTTGCAGGATGGCAGCGTGATTCAGTCGCTGCCAATGAGCGTTGCGAGCGCGGTCAATGCAACTGCTTACGGCGATCTTCTGAATCGGCGCCGAAGTGCCCTCGAACCCCGAGACGAACTGATTGCCTGGCGTGAGCGGCCGAACGCCTACCGGCATGTGTCCTTTGCCGACGTCTTCGCACAGGCCGAGGGGGCCAGGGCGGACGCGGAAGTGCCTGGTTTTAGCGGCAAGGTGGTCATCATCGGATCGACCGCGCCAAGTTTGCATGACATCCATCCAACCCCGCTGTCACCGATTCAGGCCGGTGTCGATTCCTTGGCGACCGCCATTGACAATGCGTTGAATCAGCGCTACCTGGCCGAACTGCCGCGCTGGCTGCAGGCCGGCTTGGCCGTTGCACTGTGCATTGGTCTGGCTTTATGGGTGCAATTCAAGAGTGCCGCGTCGCTTGAACCGGCGCTGTTCCCAATGCCATTGGCACTGATGACGATCAGTTATGTGAGCCTCAACGGCTCGCCGGTTTTCCTGGATTTGCATCTGGCCGCCGGCCTGGCCCTGGTGTTCCTGGCAGTACTGCGCTACTGGAGTGCAATGCGCCGAAACTACTGGTGTTCGCCGCCGCCCCGAACGCGCCAACCGCTGGCGATCTGGTCCTGGTGGCGCGCCGATGCCTGGCTGGAGGATTCTTTGGATCGCCTGATCGACACGGTTGAGCGATACGCGCCAGCCTGCCGGGTGGTGGTATGCGGCACGTCCGCATCCACGCTGCGCTGGCCGGAACTGGCGCGTTTTGCGACGCTGGTTGGTCCTCAAGACGCGCTGCACGACGCACGCAAGCAACTACAGACCCATCTAAGGCGCATCGCGCAGCAGCGTGGCGAACCGGTGCAACTGGATTCCTATTCGAACCGCGAACAGTTGGCGAGCATCGTCCTGGCCAACTGGGTCAAGCTTGAGCGGATTGATCAAGTCAACGATTAAAAAGGGGGTCGGCATGAAATTCAATCTGAAACTTAAACGGTGTTGTTTCCTTAGCGCTGCTTGGATCTGCCTTGGTCTGCACGCGCAGCAGGGCCAGAACGCAGTTCCCGGCCAGGGCCTTGCCACTTTGCGTGAAACTGAAATGCGCGCCGACAAGCTGGCCACGGCCCCGGTGCTGCAAAGTCTGGCTGCCGGAACCGCACTGCGCCTGATCAGTGTGGAAGGTGGCTGGGCGCTTGTTGAGGTGTCCCGATTGGCAGCCAAGGCAGATGTCAAGGTATCGGGCTGGGTGCGGGCCAGTGCCTTGAACTGGCAGTCCGCCAGTTCGGTCGCGTCGGGTATGGCAAGCGGACGCGAGGCTGGCGGCAACACGGCTTTGACATTGGGGGTGCGCGGTCTGCCACCGCGCGTCAACCGCCACGCGCTCATTATCGGCATCAGCCGCTATGCTGATCCCGCGACCCCGCCCCTGCCCGGTGCGCGCATCGACAAGCAGTCAGCCACTCAAATGGCGCAAGCGATGCAGGTGCCGACCAGCAACATTCGCTATCTGCAGGACGAACAGGCAACGGGCGGCAACATTCGAAAGGCCCTGCGCGAGCTGACTGAACAGGTGCAGGATGGCGACCGGGTTTTTATTCACTATTCAGGCCACGGCACCCGCTTCAACGATCCGGCAGCGGGCGGCTGTGTCGAGGCGCTGCTTGCCTACGAAGGCGGCGCCAGCAGCGTCATCACCAATCGCGAGATGGCAGGCATGCTGGAGAGCATCACCAACAAGACCGACAAACTGTTTGTCATGTACGACGCCTGCCATTCGGGCGGCCTGTTGCAGGCGGCGTCCAGCACGCGTACGCGGGGCCTGAGCAATATCAACGACGAAGGCGTTCTGCGCCCAAAGTTTGCCAATATTTCAGAGGAGTGCGGCAGACCTGTCAATGTAAAAACGCGCAACCTGGTGGTTGAAGCCGTTGCCAAGGGTACGCTGCCGCAGGACATCATTCATGTTAGCGCCGCACAGAACAATGAAATCAGTTTTGACGACGAACTCAAGGGTGGCCTGGCAACCCAGTTCATGCGCGACTGCATGTTGCGCGACGCCAAAGACCTGGACCATTCCGGCGCCATCAGCGCCGACGAGATCAGACAGTGCGCCCAGGAAAAGATCGACAAGCGAATGGCCAATGACAGCAACTTCAAGCCCCACCACCTGGTGCTAAGCGGCAACGCGGCATTCGTGCCGACCTGGTTCAGCCAGACGGCTGGCGCGACTGCGGCGCTGGTGGCGCCCGCGATCGCAATGGCGGCGGCAAATACCGTGCCTGTGCCGCTTGCCGTGCCCACCGCTGCGGCACCTCCTGTTGCAGCGGCTCCCGCCCCGGTCGCCGTTGCACCACCACCGCCATTGACAGGCGAGCAGGCCTTGCGCCAGATGCTGGATCAGCGCGATGCCAAGCGCAGCGTCAAGATCACGCTTGCACGGGACAAACTGAAGATCGGTCAGGACAGCCTGGACTTTGCGATTCAGTCTGACCGGGCAGGCTATGTCTACGTGGCACTCGCCGGGTCGGACAACAAATCGCTCTACATGCTGTTCCCCAATGATCTGGACCAGGGCAACAGGATTGAGGCCGGCCAGCAGATGCTGCTGCCCCGGCAGACCTGGCGCGTCAAGGCGGCCGGGCCGGTCGGCAATGACAGTCTGCTGGTCATGGTGGCTGATGCGCCGCGCGATCTCGCCACGCTCGCTGCCAACAAAGCGGGACCGTTCGTCGCTTCGCTCAATGATGTCCAGGGGCGCGCTCAACTGGGAAGCCTGCTGACAAGCTCAAGTTCAGTGACCAGCCCGACGTGCACCAATGCCGGGGCGCGCAGCAAGAGTCCTTTGTGTTCTGATGCCTATGGGGCCTCCATGGCCGTAATCGAGGAGATGAAATGATGTCCTTCAAGACAAAAATGTTTGCGTTGAGTTTATTGACCGTCTGCGCAATGGCTGCGCGCGCGCAAGGGGCTGTAACAGGCAATGGGCAGGGCGCGGTCGCTGTCACGTCGGATGCCTGGCTGGTAACACCCAGCGAAGCCATCCAGTTCAAGGGAGAAGAAGCATTTTATGAACCGCCGGCACTGCGCGCGCGCGCTGTTGCGCCGCTGATCGACATCCTCAAGCCCGAGCCGGCAGCGGACCTCAAAGTCAAAGCGCCATTTGCGATCGCGGTGCAATTCAGGAGCCAACCCGATGCACCGATCGATCCTGTGACCTTCAAGGTGATGTACGGCACCTTCAAGCTTGACATTACCAGCCGCATCACTAAATTCGTCCAGGTGACCAAAGAGGGGTTTGCGCTCGAAAATGCGCAGATCCCGGTTGGCAAGCACCGCTTGACGTTGCAGGTACAGGACGAGAAACAGCGGGTCGCCGAGCGCGAGCTCAGGGTCGAGGTGGAGTGAGCAGTTCAGTCAATCAGTAGCAGATGGGGCCCTTCGCCAGGCTGTCCATAATGTCCACCTGACCTAGCAAACCGCCAAGTGTGCCGCGCGGATTCGAGGCCGGGTCCGGCAGTTTCAGTTGCGTCATCAGTTCGTCGACGACGTCGTACCAGATCCCGGCCTCAGCCAGCACTCGACGGCGCTCGGCCGACGGCCTGGCTGAAAGTTCATTCGGGGCAACCATGTTTGTATAGCGGATGGTCGCGCTGGCGGTTGCATAAGACGTTTGCGGATCCGCAGGGAAGACGGCGATTTGCCACCGGTAATTGAGCTCAGGTTTCAATGTCACTCCCTCGCTCGCAAGGTTGATCCGATAAAAACCTGCGCAGGCTGACTCGGGCAAGGCTTTCTCCGCCACCGTCGCTGCGGTATCCAGCGCGATCAGCCTCAGCACCATGCGCCCGGCCGACGGTTGCTCCATGTACCAGTACAGGGCTGGCTGCTCGCTTATCGTCAGACCCGTATGAGTTGGCGCAACGAGAGTGATTGGCGACCTGGTTTCAACCATGCCGCGAGTTGCTCCACCCACCCGTTTGGCAGGTGCCCCGCGCAGCGGTGGTCGGTACAAAAGGTTTTCAGCGGCGACGCCCTGCGCCAGCGCTTCCGCGGCGTGGCCGCTTGCACCGCTGACTGCCGCCAGGAAAACAATTGCCATCCAATGGGTGCTCGTCGTTCTCATATTGCCTCCTCCGAAACTTCCAATCGACCGAGTATCTCAAACACGGCGACCTGGTGATCACGCCCCTTCAAGGCCACCTCGCCGACCGCTTTGCCGTGATAGCGGTCGGCGACCAGCCGATATGTTTCCTCACTTACCAGCACGCGGCAGGAGCCGGTCAGGGCGACGGTCTTGAGGCTTTCAAGTCGGGAGGCGATGTTGACAGTATCGCCAATTACCGTGAATTCAAGCCGGTCGCCCATGCCAATGGTACCGGCTGCCAGCGGTCCGGTGCATATTCCGATGCGCATCCGGATCTTCGGATGTCCACCGGCGGCGCCATCCTGGTTGATCTTGTCCAGGGCGACTCCCATCTGCATCGCACTTTTCACCGCTGCCAGCGCGTCCCTGGCGATCCCGTCTGGCGTTGAGCGCGCCACCGGAACCCCGTACAGGGCCATGACTGCGTCGCCAATGTATTTATTGATCACCCCGCCGTTTTCGATGATGGCCCGAGTCATGGCGGACATGTAGTCATCAAGCCAGGCGAAGAGCGCGACCGGCGCCATTTTTTCCGAAACCGACGTGAAACCCTCGACGTCCGAGAACAGAACCGTTGCTGTCACCAACCTGGGCTTGGGCTTGCCTTCGAACATGAACTCCGAGCGCTTGGCCCATATTTCGTCGGCCACCTCCCTGGAAACATAGCGCGAGAACAATTTCATGACAGTCTTTCGTTCCTCGTGCTCGGCAAAGGCGCGCCACACAACGCTCGATGACGAACCCAGGACGTAAGCAAGGACTGCGGGAACCAGGGCGATCCACCAACCGAAGGCAAGACCACCCAACAAAGCCGCAACCATGAAACAAGCGCCACCGCCCACTGCAAGCCCGAGATGCGCTGGACGCCGCAGGGCCTGCCCTGTCCATGCGCCGATCAGGCTGCAGACCAGAAGGGCGCAGTACTCAGCCCAGTCTGGCCACCAGCGAAGATGAGCTTCCTGCCCAAGCGCCTCGCGCACCAGCTGGCTGGTAATGTGCGCATGAAGCTCGACCCCGTAGGTCGCACGTCCAGCGATCCCGAAGCTCTGGATCGGCGTATCAAAGAAGTCCTTGAAGCTCTCGGCGACACTGCCGTAAAAAACGATTTTTCCGGCCAGGGCGGATGCAGGAATACGGTTCTCAAAAACGTCCTGCACCGAAAAGGTCTGGAAACCCGCTGAACCGGCGCGGTAACTTATCAGGGTTTGAAAACCCGCAGAATCAGCCTTGGAATAGCCCCCGTTTGAAGTCTCGTGCGGCTTGATCCTTGCCTTTCCCAAAACCATCACCTCCGGATTGGATGGATCGTTGACAGGAACAATGCCGCGCTCCTTGAGGTAGCTCAGCGCGAGCGACAGGGCAAGACTCTGCATGGTCCTCTTGCCATCATCGAGGAACAGCGGAGCCCGGCGCACCATGCCATCGGTATCGACCACCAGGTCGTTGAATCCCAATTGCGAGACGTTCTTGACAAAACCTGGCGCGGCGATGCCAACTTCGTTTGCCTTGGCAAACTTGAATGTCCATACCACGTTGGCGTGGCGGGCCGTGCTGCTGGCAAGCTCGTCGGCGCCCGGGGGAACCGGAACATCGCGGTACTTGTCGATGCCGATCACCGCCGCGCCCTGTCGGGTCAAGCGCTCGATCAGGTCGGACAGCATCGCATCGGACATTGGAAATCCATAGCGATGAAGGTCTTCTTCCCGCTCGAGGATCAGCACAATGCCTGGATCCGGCGCGCCAGGGCGCAGTCGCAGCCCGATGTCGTAAGTCGCGAGTTCGAGTGGCTCAATCCATCCGATGCCCCGAATCAGCGCCACCAGAACGGCGACGACCAACCCGACCAGCCAGGGCATCCAGAGGCGCCCTGGTCGGGATGGGGGAGGCTGGTCCTTGTCTTCTGTGAATTGCATCATGTTCGACCGCGAGGAGTCATCCCTTTGGTCGACATCTCGACATACGCATCGACGATCCCCTTTTCAGTAACAAAGCAAGCTGTAAAGACCTTGCTGCCGAGGTCCTGATGGATCAACTCGCAGACATGGCGGAAAGGGTATTTCATATTCCGATGCCTGTCCAGTGGCAATCCAGGGCGTGTCGGGATGCATTGCGTGGTCCGGGTCCTCGGCCCGGCCCTGGCGGCGCTGAGCATGGCCGAAGGCATCGGAATAATTTCAAGTGGGCCGGACCTGGATCGGGCGGCCCGGACTTCTTTTTGGGCTAGCATTGGGCACCGGGCGATTCTTTTGGCGTCAACTTTGCGAGTGATGTCCATCGGTCGATGCCTTAACAAGAAAGACTGAATTCGCGCGCAGCATGACAATCCCACGCCTCGAACTCTCCGGCATTACCAAGAGGTACCCTGGCGTGGTCGCCAACAGCGACGTGTCTCTCTCGCTCATGCCCGGCCAGACGCATGCGGTGCTGGGCGAGAACGGCGCCGGCAAGTCGACCCTGATGAAAATCATCTATGGCTCGATCAAGCCCGACGCCGGACGGATGCTGCTCAATGGCCAGCCGATCCAGATCCGCAATCCGAAAGAGGCGCGGGCCAATGGCATCAGCATGGTCTTCCAGCACTTCAACCTGTTCGACACCCTGACCGTGGCCGAAAACGTCTGGCTGGGGCTGACCCGAGACTCTCTGCAGCAGGTCACTGCAAGCATTGTCGACAAGGCCAGCGAGTATGGTCTTGATATCGACCCGACGCGCCCGGTCCACACCCTGAGCGTGGGAGAGATGCAGCGCGTGGAGATCATCCGCGCCCTGCTGACGCGCCCGGAGGTCCTGATTCTGGATGAACCGACTTCGGTGCTGACGCCGCAGGCCGTGGAAAAGCTGTTTGTGGTCCTCAAAAAACTGGCGAGCGAGGGTTGCAGCATCCTCTACATCAGCCACAAACTGCATGAGATCCGCGAACTCTGCAATGCCTGCACGGTGCTGCGTGGCGGGAAAGTGACTGGCGTCTGCGACCCGTCGCAGGAATCAAATGCCTCGCTTTCACGCATGATGATCGGCGCCGAACCGCCGACCCTCACCCACCACGCGTCCCGGCTGGGTGCGCCCATGCTGCGGGTGCACGATCTGTCGCTGGCGCGCGAGGACCAGTTCGGTGTCGATTTGCGCGGCATCTCGCTCGAGGTGCGCGCCGGCGAGGTGGTCGGCATTGCCGGCGTGTCGGGCAACGGGCAGAGGGAACTGATGTACGTCCTGTCGGGTGAGGACACGCGCGCGCGCGCCGGGTCGATCCGGATTGGCGAGGTCGATGCCTGCGGCTTGCACCCGGGAGCCAGGCGCAAACTGGGTCTGCATTTTGTGCCCGAAGAGCGCCTTGGGCGCGGCGCGGTACCAACGCTGGGACTGGCGCACAACCTGCTGCTGACGCGCAATGAATCGATCGCACACCCGGGGTTTGCCGGCGGCTGGATCCGGATCGGGCCGCTCCAGGCGCATGCGGCCGAGATCATGCGGCGCTTCAACGTCAAGGCCGCCGGTCCGCGCGCTGCGGCGCGGTCGCTGTCGGGCGGCAACCTGCAGAAGTTTCTGGTCGGCCGCGAGATCGACGCCAGGCCCAGGCTGTTCATCGTGTCGCAGCCGACCTGGGGTGTGGACGTGGGTGCGGCGGTGCAGATCCGGGGCGAGATCCTGGCTTTGCGCGATGCCGGTTGCGCGGTATTGGTGGTGAGCGAAGAACTGGAAGAACTGTTTGAAGTCAGCGACCGCCTGCATGTCATCGCGCAGGGGCGACTTTCGCCCTCGATGCCAATCGCGCAGGCGACCGTGGAAAAGATAGGCGAATGGATGAGTGGCCTGTGGAACACCGAGGAGCCGGCACGTGCTTAAGCTCGAGGCCCGACCGCAAGCCTCAAGCCTGTGGAGCTACCTCTCGCCGCTGCTGGCCCTGCTGCTCACGGTCCTTATCGGCGTGGCGCTGTTTGCGGCGCTCGGCAAGGACCCGGTCAGCGGGCTGCGCGTGTTCTTCTGGGAGCCGCTGCGCAGCGCCTATGCGCTCGGTGAACTGACCGTCAAGGCGACACCCTTGCTGCTGATCGCGATCGGTCTGGCGGTGTGCTTTCGCTCCAACGTCTGGAACATTGGCGCCGAGGGCCAGTATGTGCTGGGCGCCATCGCGGCCAGCGGCGTTGCGCTGCTGGCGGAGCCGGGCACGAGTCGCTGGATTGTCGTGCCCATCCTGATGGCCGGCCTCATGGGCGGCATGTTCTGGGCCGCCATCACGGCCTGGCTGCGCGACCGCTTCAATGCCAACGAGATTCTGGTCAGCCTGATGCTGGTCTATGTCGCCGTTCAGTTGCTCAGCTACATGGTGTCGGGGCCGTGGAAGGATCCGCAGGGCTACAACTTCCCGCAGAGCAAGAATTTCGATCTGGTGACGCGCATTCCGCGCCTGTTCGAGGGCTCGCGCATCAGCATTGGCGTCTTTCTGGCGCTGGTCGGCGTATTGGGCGCCTGGATCTTCCTGTTTCGCACGCGCGCCGGTTTTTCGCAGCAGGTTGGCGGCCTGGCGCCGGCAGCGGCGCGCTACGCCGGATTTTCGTCGCGCCGCGCCCTCTGGCTGGCTTTGCTGGTGTCCGGGGGCATGGCCGGTTTGGCCGGCGCACTGGAGGTGGCGGGTCCGATCGGGCAACTGACGCCCTACGTACCCGCCGGCTACGGCTTTGCCGCGATCATCGTGGCCTTTGTCGGGCGGCTGCATCCGGTGGGCATGGTCTTCTCGGCCGTGCTGATGAGCATGTTCTACATCGGCGGTGAACTGGCGCAGTCGCGCCTGGGCTTGCCGAAGTCGCTCACCGGCGTCTTTCAGGGCTTGCTGCTGTTTACCCTGCTGGCCTGCGACACGCTGGTCAATTACCGCTTGAAGTGGGACAAGTGATGGAATCCTACGCGCTGCTCATCGCAGCCACCCTGAACGCCGGAACGGTGCTTGCGCTGGCCTCCCTGGGGCTGCTGATCAACGAGAAGAGCGGCATCGTCAACCTGGGCGCCGAGGGCATGATGCTGTGCGCCGCCATCGCCGGTTTTTCTGCCGTGGTCCATTCCGGCAGCGACCTGATCGGTTTTGCCGCCGGCATGGGTGCGGGCGCCCTTCTGGCGCTGGTGTTCGGCGTGCTGGTGATCTGGCTCAACGCCAATCAATACGCAACCGGCCTCGCGGTGAGCCTGTTTGGCGCCGGTTTCTCGGCCTTTGCCGGCATCTCCTATGTGCAGGAAAAGATCCCGCAGCGCCCCACGTTTGCCTTGCCCTACCTGTCCGACATTCCGTTTCTGGGCGCGGCCCTGTTCCAGCACCACCCGATGGTCTATCTGACAGTCTTGCTTGCGCTGGCCCTGATCTGGTTCCTGTACCGAACGCGCTCCGGTCTGGTCCTGCGAAGCGTGGGTGAAAGCCCTGAAGCGGCCCACGCGCTGGGCTACCCGGTGCGACGCATCCGCTTGCTGGCGGTGGTGGCGGGTGGCGCGCTGTGCGGCCTGGCGGGCGCCTATGTCTCGATCGTCTACACGCCGCTGTGGGTCGAGGGCATGGTGGCGGGCAAGGGCTGGATTGCCCTGGCGTTGACCACCTTTGCGACCTGGCGGCCGGCCCGCGTCCTGCTGGGGGCTTACCTGTTTGGCGGTGTCACGATGCTGCAGTTCCACTTGCAGGGGCTCGGCGTGGAAATTCCCAGCCAGTTTCTGACCATGCTGCCGTACCTCGCAACCATCGTGGTGCTGGCGCTGATTTCCCGCAATCCGCTGTGGATCCGAATCAACATGCCGGCCTCCATCGGCAAGCCTTTTCAACCCGGAAACTGATTTTTCCGGTTCATAATCCTGACTTTCCCCACACCCTCCCGCAACCTACCCAACAATAAAGGAAATCACATGACCGACCTGCAAAAACGTTCCCTCCTGAAAATCGCTGCCTTGACGGCGGTCGCTTCAGCCGCCCTGGTGGGATGCGGCAAGAAAGACGCGCCTGCCCCGGCTGCGCCCGCCGCGCCGGCGGCGGCCGCTTCAGCACCCAAGGCTGAACCGCTGAAGATCGCCTTTGCCTATGTTGGCCCGGTCGGTGACGGCGGCTGGACCTTTGCCCACGACAACGGTCGCAAGGCGCTGGAAAAGGAATTTGGCGACAAGGTCAAGACCTCTTTTGTCGAGAGCGTGCCCGAGTCGGCTGACGCCGAGCGCGTGATCCGCGACATGGTTGGCCAAGGCAACAAGCTGGTGTTCGGCACCACCTTCGGCTACATGGAAACCATGCTCAAGGTCGCCGCCGACAGCAAGGATGTCAAGTTCGAGCACGCCACCGGCTACAAGCAGGCCGACAACATGCGCACCTACGACAGCCGAACCTACGAAGGCGCCTACATGGCGGGCGTCATCGCCGGCAAGATGACCAAGTCCAATACGCTGGGCGTGGTCGCCTCGGTGCCGATTCCTGAAGTGATCCGCAACATCAACAGTTTCACGCTGGGCGCGCAGTCGAGCAACCCGAAGGTCAAGACCAAGGTGGTGTGGGTCAACGAGTGGTTCAATCCGCCCAAGGAAACCGAAGCCGCGACGTCCCTGATCAATGGCGGCGCCGACGTGCTGTTCCAGAACACCGATTCACCGGCCGTCCTGAAGACCGCAGAGGCCAAGGGCAAGCGCGCCTTCGGCTGGGATTCCGACATGACGGCCTATGGTCCCAAGGCGCATCTGGCTTCCGCCGTGATCAACTGGGGTCCGTACTACATCAAGGCCACCAAGGAAGCGCTCGATGGTTCCTGGAAGGGTGGCAGCGGCGCCTGGTGGGGTGTGAAGGAAGGCGCGATCGACATTGTCTCGATCGCGGAGGACGTGCCGGCCGACACCAAGGCCAAGGTCGCTGAGGTCAAGAAGGGCCTGGCTGACGGCAGTTTCGTGATCTGGAAAGGTCCGATCACCGACAACACGGGCAAGGTCCAGATCGCCAAGGATGCGGTGGCCGACGACAAGTTTCTGGGTGGCCTGAACTTCTTCGTCAAGGGTGTCGAAGGCAAGGTGCCTGGCGCCAAGTAGTCCGCTGTAGCGCAGCACATGGGCCGCCTTCGGGCGGCTCTTGTATTTGCGCGGCTTTAAGCGGGATGGCCGAGCCTGGGGTGCGGCCAACAACACAAGGCGGGGTTGCGGCGCATGTGGCGGTCGATTCCAGTAGGAATCTACTGCCTATACTCCTTGCATGCAGTTGCAGGACATTCTTTACTCCCAGGGCTTTGGAACCCGGCGCGTCTGCGCCGGCCTGATCCAGCAGGGGCTGGTTCAGGTGTATCCATTGAGCGATGCGCCTGCACCACTGACATGCACCGACAGCAGCGCGGAATTTGCAGCCGAGGGCTTGCGGTATCGGGTGCAGGGCGCGGACTGGCCGTATTACGAGAAGGCTTATCTGATGATGCACAAGCCACTGGCCACAGAGTGTTCGCAAAAGCCTTCGACCTACCCGAGCATCTATACCCTGCTGCCTTCGGCGCTGCGCCTGCGCCCGCAGAAGGGGGCGGTGCAGGGCGTGCAGGCGGTCGGTCGGCTGGACCAGGACACGACCGGGCTGCTGCTGCTGACCGATGATGGAAAATTCATCCACCGCATGAGTTCACCGCGGCACCACATGCCCAAGGTCTATGAGGTCACGGTCAAGCATGCGCTTGACGAAAAACAGGTGCACAGGCTGCTCGCCGGCGTGGTGCTCGATGACGACCCGAAACCGGTGCGCGCCGCCGCCTGTGAGGCGCTGACCGAACACCATCTGCGCTTGACCCTGACCGAGGGCAAGTACCACCAGGTCAAGCGCATGCTGGCCGCTGTCAGCAATCGGGTCGAGGCTTTGCACCGCTCGCAGATCGGTGGCTTGCGGCTGCCCGATGATCTGGCAGCCGGTCACTGGCGCTGGCTGACGGCGGACGAGCTGGCCTGCCTGGCCGCCTGAGCGGGCTCAGGACAGCATGGCGTCCAGGCCCTCGGTCAGTTCCTTGAGCGCCGGCATGACGTCGTGCTCGTGCTGCGGGGACTGCGCCGCGATCGCGCCGACCCAGGCCGGATCAACGCCCAGGCGCCTGCCGACCTGCGCCGGGTAGCTGGCAACAACTTCCTCGTCGCTCGCCTCCAGCACCTCGGTGCGCGCCCGCCACGCGCCCAGGTGAACCCAGGCGGCGGGCTCCGAGAACTCGTGCGCGGCCAGGGGCTGCGGGATGTCGCGCAGCGCCAGACAGAGCGGCAGCGGAAAGTTCCAGATTTTCGCCAACTCGGCCGAGACCTCGCCGTAATGGAATCCGAGCGCCTGCTTTTCCAGTTCGGCCCGCCCGGCGTCCAGCACATTGAGCTGCCGGTCCAGCGGCGCCATCGTGGCCGGCATGCCGGCATGCATCTGCAACTGGCCGATGCCGTGCATCAGGCCCAGCGTGAAGACCAGATCGGTGTTGACGCCCGCCCGCCCCGCGAGCCAGCGCGAGGCGCAGGCGGTATACAGGTTGTAGCGCCAGAACTGCTTCAAGTTCATGCCGGGCGTGTTGCGAAACGCCGCCACCATGCCGTGACCGAGCACCAGGTTGCGCACCATGACGAAGCCGAGCATGAGCAGCGCCTCGTCCACGCTGCCGATGGCCCGGGAAAAATTGAAGTAGGCCGAGTTGGCGAGCCGCAGCAGCTTGGCGGTCAACACCGGATCGGCAGCCAGTTGGTGCGCAATCTCGTCCGCCGAGACGTTCTCGGATCCAAAACTCTGTATCAGCTGTTGCGTGACCTTGGGCACGGTGGGCAGCTTGTTGGGCTGATCCAGCAGGCTCTTGAGTTCCATTGATCGCTTCCCCCCTTGTGGCTGGCCGACAGATCGTCGGACACGGTTTCATTATGGCAGTTGCGGCCGCGCTGGCGGGCTTTTCGAGCCCACCGTAATCGGCACTTCATTGACCCAATGCCCTGTCCCTGAGGTGTGGACCCTGCTATAAGTAGCCATCGACGTTTTTCATTGACAAGGGAGTGAATCCATGGTTGCGCCAGGCAAATCGAATCTCGCAGCAGAACCCGCCGTGCCTGGCTGGCCCGCGACCTTCGGCGAGACCGCTGCCTACCTCGAAGACGCCCGACAGCGCAGCTTCCTGTTTCTGGAGACGCTGCTCGAGCGCGGCAACAACTACATCGAGCATCTCGACCAGGGGACGCCGCCGCTGCTGAAATTCGAGCATGAGGTGGTGCTCGATGGGAAGGAACTGCCCGAGCCCTGCAACTACGCCTTGCTGCGCCTGCTGCCCCCCGCGAGCATGCCGGTGGATTGGGCGTCGCGCCCGGTGGTGGTGGTCGATCCGCGCGCCGGACATGGCCCCGGCATCGGCGGCTTCAAGTTCGATTCCGAGGTTGGCGTGGCGATGCACGCGGGCCACCCGGTCTACTTTGTGACCTTTCGACCGGAACCCGAAGAAGAGCAGACCCTCTTCACGGTGATGCAGGCCGAGGCGCGCTTCATCGAAGAAGTCATTGCACGCCATCCCCAAAGCCAGGCCAGACCGGTCGTCATCGGCAACTGTCAGGCCGGCTGGGCCATGATGGCGCTCAACGCCCTGCGCCCCGAGCTGTTTGGTCCGCTCATGATCATGGGCGCGCCGGTCTCTTACTGGGCCGGCAGTTCCAAACTCAATCCGATGCGCTACGCGGGCGCCTCGCTTGGCGGGTCGTGGCTTGCTTCGCTGAGCGGCGACCTCGGGGCCGACCGCTTTGACGGCGTGCACCTGGTCGAAAACTTCGAGAAGCTCAATCCGGCCAACACCTGGTGGAACAAGTACTACAACCTCTGGTCCTCGGTCGACAGCGAGGCGCAGCGGTTTCTGGAATTCGAGCGCTGGTGGGGCGGCTATTTCCGCATGACCGGCAGCGAGATCGAATCCATCGTCGAAAACCTGTTCGTCGGCAATCGCCTGGCGCGCGGCACGATGATGGCCGGCGATACCCCGATCGACCTGCGCAACATCACGGCACCGATCGTCGTCTTTGCGTCCTGGGGCGACAACATCACGCCCCCGCCGCAGGCGCTGAACTGGATCATCGACACCTGGGGCGATGAGCGCGCCATCGCGGCGGCCGGGCGCACCATCATCTACGTGCTGCACGAGAGCGTGGGGCATCTTGGAATCTTTGTCGGCGGCGAGGTGGCGCGCAAGGAGCACGATCAACTCGTGACCTCGCTCGACATGATCGAGAGCCTGCCTCCCGGACTCTACGAGATGAAGCTCGAGGCCAAGGCCGGCATGGAGCATCTGCGCTGGGAGCAGCTCGAGCCTGGCGATTACACCGTGCACTACGAGCATCGCACGATGGGCGATATTCTCGCGCTCAATCCCGAGGGGCGCGAGGAGGAGGCGATGTTTTCCACCATCGGCAAGGTCTCGGAGTTCAACGCGGCGATCTACAAGACATGGCTGCGGCCGTGGGTCAAGCTGCTCGCCACGCGCGAGGCGGCTGACGCCATGGGAAAGCTCAATCCGCTGCGTATGCAGCGCCAGCTCTTTTCCGACAGCTTTGCGCTGGCGCCGCTGATCCGTGAACAGGCCCGGCTGGCGCGCGAGCACCGTGTTCAGGTCGCCGACGATCATCCCTTGCGGCAAATCGAGAAGAAGGTGGCGGCACAGATCAGCGACAGCCTCAACCGGTTCCGCGACCAGCGCGACGCCCATTCGGTCGCTTCGACCCGGCAGGTGTTCGGCGCGACCGGTCTGGGCGCCTGGTTCAAGCCAGATCCGTCCGACGCCGAAGTGGCGCGGGAGCGCGCCCGCCAAGAAATCGCCGACGTGCGCGAGGCGGTGCTGCAGCAGATCTCGGAAGGCGGCTTTGCCGAGGCGGTTTGTCGCATCGTGTTGGCCGGCATGGTCTCCATCGGCGCGTTCGAGCGGCGCAGCTTTCGACTCGCGCGTCTGCTGGCGCAACTGCCGACCCAGTCCCGCCACGGCGCGTCCGAGCAGCTTGACTGGGTGCGACTGCTCAAGGAGCAGGCCCGGATCACGGCCGTCGCGCCGGTCGAAGCGCTCAACGCGCTGGAACACATGCTGCCGACCAGCGCAAGCCGGGAAAGTGCGCTGGCGGTGGCGGCGGCCGTGATGATGATCGAGCCGACATTGGCGCATCCGCGTTCTGAGATCATCGAGTTTCTGATTGACACGCTGCAGGTTGATCCGCAGCGCGTCATCGATCTGGCGCTCAAACTGACCGGGTCGCTCGAGAAAGTGCCGCCTTCTGCGGCCAAGCCAAAGGCTGCCGCGGGGCAACGCGCGAAGGCCAAACGGCCGCGGTGACGACCTGAACGAGCAGGGCTTGCCGGTCAGGGCGCGCGGCGCAACCGGGGTCGCGGCTTGCGCTGCGGTTATGCTTGTTCCATGAACCTGTTCCTTGATTCATTCTGGCGCGCGGTGGCGTACTGCATGCGTCCGCGCGTCATCGCACTGTCGTTTTTTCCGCTGCTTCTGATGGTGGCGCTGGCGCTGGGCCTGGGCTATCTTTATTGGGACAGCGCGCTCGACTTTGTGCGCCGGGCTCTGGAAGCCTCGAGCGTCGCCAACAGCGTCTGGGCCTGGCTGCAGAGCGTGGGCGCGGGCAGTCTGAAAATGGTGCTGACGCCCTTGATTGTCATCTTTGCCGTCACTCCGGTGATCGTCATGCTGTCCCTGCTGACGGTGGCCGTTCTGATGACGCCGGCCCTGACCCTGCTGGTGGCCGAGCGCCGTTTCCCCCAGCTGGAGCGCAAGCGCGGCGGCTCCATGCTCGCGAGCGTCCTGTGGTCATTGGGATCGACCCTGCTGGCCCTGATTGCGATGCTGATTTCGGTACCGCTGTGGCTGGTGCCGCCCCTGATCCTGGTGCTGCCGCCACTGATCTGGGGCTGGCTGACCTACCGTGTCATGGCTTTTGACGCCCTTGCCGAGCATGCCAGCAAGGAAGAAAGGCACGAGATCTTTCGCCGTCATCGAAGCTGGTTGCTCGCGATGGGGGTCTTCTGCGGTCTGATCGGTGCGGCGCCAAGCCTGCTGTGGGCTTCGGGCGCCCTGTTCGCAGCGGCCTTTGTCATCCTGGTGCCCATGGCAATCTGGATCTATATGCTGGTGTTCGCGCTGTCCTCACTGTGGTTCGCGCATTACTGCCTCGCCGCCTTGCAGACTTTGCGGGCTGAACAGGCAGCGGCCGTCAGCGCTGCGTCCGGCGACCCGGCGGCGGCGATCGATGTGCAGGCGATAACATTGAGCGATGACACAAACAATGGCCTCCAACTCCCCCGTTAGCGCGCCGCCCGGCATTGGCCTGATCATCATCGGTGATGAAATCCTGTCGGGAAAGCGCGCCGACAAGCACCTGGCCCAGGTGATCGAACTGCTCAAGGCGCGCGGACTGCAGCTGGCGTACGCCGACTATGTGGGCGATTCGCCGGCGCGCATTACGGCCACGCTGAAGCGCGCCTTTGCGTCGGGCGATATCGTGTTCTCGTGCGGCGGCATCGGTGCGACACCGGACGACCATACCCGCCAGTGCGCGGCCCGGGCGCTCGGGCTCGACCTGGCGCTGCACCCGCAGGCCGAGGCGCTGATTCGCGAGCGCATGCAGGACGTTGCCAAAGAGCAGGGCATCCTGTACGAGCCCGATCGTCCCGACAACATCCATCGCCTCAACATGGGCATGTTTCCGCGCGGCGCGCAAATCATCCCCAACCCCTTCAACAAGATTCCGGGCTTCTTCTGCAACGGGGAGCGTGGGGGCGTGTATTTCCTTCCAGGTTTTCCCGTCATGGCCTGGCCGATGATTGAATGGGTGCTCGATACGATCTACGCGCAGTTGCACCACCGGGCCGCCTGGATCGAGCGGTCAGTCATCGTCTTTGGTGCCATGGAGGCCACCCTGACGCCACTGATGCAGGACATCGAGCGCGTTTACCCAGGGGTCAAGGTTTTCAGTCTTCCCAGCGTCGATCACCCGCAATTCGGTCGCCACATCGAGTTGGGAGTCAAGGGCCAACCGGACAGCGTCGCACTGGCCTATCCGGCCTTGCTGGCGGGCCTGCAGGCTTTTGATGCACGACTCGGCCCTGAAGTGGTGCAAAGTTAGCTGACCCAATTTGGTGCGTTGATATTGCGCACCACGATGAGGCGTGCAATGTTGCGCTGGCGGTGTCTTATCCGGCTCAAACTCAGGGCAAAATACGGCCTTCGGGATATTCGCAGCAGCATGGGCATTGGCACAAAAACTGCATTCACTCGTACGTAAGCTTTTCAACAACGATTCAACCAGGAGTATTTGATGGCCAAGACCGTCGCCGACGTCATGAAGATGGTGAAAGACAACGAAGTCAAATTTGTCGACTTCCGTTTCACCGATACCCGAGGCAAGGAGCAGCACGTGACTGTGCCTGTTTCCCATTTTGACGAGGACAAATTTACTTCCGGGCATGCATTCGACGGTTCGTCCGTCGCCGGATGGAAGGGCATTGAGGCCTCCGACATGCAACTGATGCCCGACCCCAACACCGCCAACATCGATCCCTTCTTTGAAGAAACGACGCTGTTCCTGAGCTGCGACGTGGTCGAGCCCAGTGACGGCAAGGCCTATGACCGCGACCCGCGCTCGATCGCCAAGCGCGCCGAGGCCTACCTCAAGGCCTCCGGCATGGGCGACACCGCGTTCTTCGGTCCGGAGCCCGAATTCTTCATCTTCGACGATGTGCGCTGGAACACCGACATGTCGGGCACCTTCTTCAAGATCGACGAGGGCGAGGCGCCCTGGAATTCGGGCAAGAAGATGGACGGCGGCAACAAGGGCCATCGTCCGACCGTCAAAGGCGGCTACTTTCCTGTGCCACCGGTCGACAGCACGCAGGACATGCGCGCCGAAATGTCGCTGATCCTGGAAGGTCTGGGCATCCCGGTCGAGGTCTTCCACCATGAAGTGGCGGGCGCCGGCCAGAACGAAATCGGCACCCGGTTCAGCACGCTGGTGCAACGCGCCGACTGGACCCAGATCCTCAAATATGTGGTGCAAAACGTGGCCAACGCCTACGGCAAGACAGCGACCTTTATGCCCAAGCCGATCGTCGGCGACAACGGCTCGGGCATGCACGTGCACCAGTCGATCTGGAAGGACGGCAAGAACCTGTTTGCTGGTGACGGCTATGCCGGCCTGTCGGACTTCGCGCTCTACTACGTGGGCGGCATCATCAAGCACGCCCGTTCGCTGAACGCCATCACCAACCCCGGCACCAACAGCTACAAACGCCTGGTCCCGGGCTACGAGGCGCCGGTGAAACTGGCCTATTCGGCCAAGAACCGCTCGGCCTCGATCCGCATTCCCTATGTGGCCAATCCCAAGGCGCGTCGCATCGAAGCGCGTTTCCCCGATCCGCTGATGAACCCCTATCTGGGCTTTGCCGCCTTGATGATGGCCGGTCTGGACGGCGTGGAAAACAGGATTCACCCGGGCGAGGCGGCGACCAAGGATCTGTACCATCTGCCGCCCGAGGAAAACGCGAAGATTCCAACCGTCTGCCACAGCCTGGACCAGGCGCTCGATTGTCTGGACGGCGACCGCGGTTTCCTGACCAAGGGCGGGGTTTTCACCGACAGCATGCTGGACGCCTACATTGAACTCAAGATGGGCGAGGTGACGCGACTGCGCATGGCGACGCACCCGATCGAGTTCGAAATGTACTATTCGCTGTAAGCCGCTGCAGCTTGCGGCAGTGAAAAGGACGGCGCAGGCCGTCCTTTTTCAATTGGTGCATACTGACAGCCTGAAGCTGAACCATTGAAGCGCCTGAATGAAACATGTCCTAGTCCTGCCCCTGGCCCTGGCCTTTTTCGCGGCCAGCAGCGATGCCCAGGACCGCATCTACCGCTGCGGCAATGAGTACACCAACACGGTGCCCGGCCCCGACAGAAAAGGCTGCAAACTGCTCGCGGGCGGCAACGTCACCGTGGTGCAGGGCACCCGCGTCGCCAGTGCGGCGCCGGCGCGCGCGCTGGCATCGTCCGCGGGACAACGTGTTGATGCGACCGAGCAGAGGTCACGCGACGCCGACGCGCGCCAGATTCTGGAGTCCGAACTGATCAAGACGCAGGAGCGACAGATCGAATTGCAGAAGGAATACAACAACGGCGCGCCCGAACGACGACCCGAAGAAGTGGTCAACAACCAGAAGTACCTGGAACGGGTGGCGGCCTTGAAGGCCAGCCTGGCGCGCAACGAAGGCGACCTGGCCGGCATCCGGCGTGAACTAGGGCGTGTTTCCTCAACCTCTGCAGCCAAATAAGCGGTTTGAACCCTTCTTTAACTCAGCCTCGAACCTTGGCCCCGGCAGCGCCGGCCGAGCGTTTTCAGACCTTTGATTTGCTCGCGACCCTGGTCGCCGTGGTGCACCGCGATGGGGCGGTGTTGTTTGTCAACGCGGCCCTCGAAGATGCGCGCGGATTATCGCGGCGTTCGATTGTGGGGTCCTTGTTCCAGGATAGCTTTAGTGAACCGCCTGGGCTCATCAGTGCACTGGAAGGCGTCGGCGGCAATCAATTCGAGGCCCTGCGCTACGACGCCCGGCTGATTCGCCTCAATCGGGATCCCCTGCCGGTGCATGTGATCGTGACGCAGACCGAGCAGGCAGGCGAGATCATCGTCGAGTTGTTGCCATTGGAGTTGCAGGCGCGCCAGGATCGGGAAGAGCGATTGTCGGAACAGGCCCAGGCCAACAAGGAACTGATCCGCAATCTGGCGCACGAAATCAAGAATCCATTGGGCGGTATTCGGGGCGCGGCGCAATTGCTGGAGATGGAAATCGAGTCGCGCGAGCTGATCGAGTACACCCAGGTCATCATCCACGAGGCGGACCGGCTGCAGTCCCTGGTCGACCGCCTGCTGGCGCCGCATCGGCGTCCGCACGTCGTGGGCGATGTCAACATCCATGAAGTTTGTGAACGCGTGAGATCGCTGATCCTGGCGGAATTTCCCAAGGGCCTTGCGGTGCAGCGCGACTTTGACACCTCGATCCCGGAATTTCGCGGCGACCGCGAGCAACTGATTCAGACCGTGCTCAATATCGCCCACAACGCCTGCCAGGCTTTGAGCGAGCTGATTGCACAGGGCACGGCTTGTCTTGTTTTTCGCACGCGGGTTGCGCGCCAGATCACATTTGGCAAGCAGCGCTATCGGTTGGCACTGGAATTGCATGTGATCGACAACGGGCCTGGTGTTCCAGACTCGATCAAGGACCGTATCTTCTATCCGCTGGTGTCGGGGCGGGAAGGGGGCTCGGGTTTGGGATTGACGCTGGCGCAGACCTTTGTCCAGCAGCACCATGGCCTGATCGAGTGCGACAGCGTGCCAGGCCACACCGATTTCAAGATATTGATTCCTCTTCCCTAAGGTGCCAGCCCCTATGAAGCCGATTTGGATCGTAGACGATGACCAGTCCATCCGCTTTGTGCTGGAGAAGGCGCTGCTGCGCGAAGACTTGCCGACCCGCAGCTTTACCAGTCCGCGCGAGGTCCTCAATGCGCTCGACGCCTTGGGCGCTGACAACGGCCCCCAGGTGCTGGTCAGCGATATCCGCATGCCCGGTGGCTCGGGCCTGGACCTGCTGGGCAAGGTGAAGGAAAAGTACCCCGCGCTGCCGGTGATCATCATGACCGCATATTCCGATCTTGACAGCGCGGTCTCGGCTTTGCAGGGCGGCGCCTTCGAGTACCTGCCCAAGCCATTTGACCTGCCCAAGGCGGTCGAACTGATTCGCCGCGCTGTCGAGGAAAGCCAGCGCGAGGAGGTGAGCGAGCAACAGTTGGCGCAGACGCCCGAGATGCTGGGGCAGGCGCCGGCGATGCAGGACGTGTTTCGCGCCATCGGTCGCTTGAGCCAGAGCAATGTCACGGTCATGATCACCGGCGAGTCGGGCTCGGGCAAGGAACTGGTCGCGCGCGCCCTGCACAAGCATTCACAGCGTGCCGGCGGCCCGTTTGTGGCCATCAACACGGCGGCCATTCCCAAGGATCTGCTTGAATCCGAGCTGTTCGGCCATGAGCGCGGCGCCTTTACCGGCGCGCAGACCCTGCGTCGTGGCCGCTTTGAGCAGGCTGACGGCGGCACCCTGTTTCTGGACGAGATCGGCGACATGCCGTTCGACCTGCAGACGCGGCTCTTGCGGGTTCTGAGCGACGGTCATTTTTACCGGGTCGGCGGCCACAACGCGGTGAAAACCAATGTGCGCGTGATCGCCGCCACGCACCAGAATCTGGAGCAGCGCGTCAAGGACGGCGCTTTTCGCGAGGACCTGTTCCACCGCCTCAACGTGATCCGGCTGCGCCTGCCCGCCTTGCGAGAACGCAAGGAGGACATCCCGGTGCTGGTGCGCCACTTCCTGCTTCAAAGCGCGCTGCAACTGGGCGTGGAGCCCAAGCGGATATCGGAGGCGGCGCTCGCGTGGCTTGGCAATTTCGCCTTTCCGGGCAACGTGCGGCAACTCGAAAACATCTGTCACTGGCTGACCGTGATGACACCCGCGCAGTTGATCGAGGCCAAGGACCTGCCGCCGGAAATCGGTGTGACCAGGGCGGCCGTGGACGAAAGCCAGGTGAAGGAGCCGCCAGCGCCGGAGTTCCAGGCGCTCGCTGTGACCGGTGTTGCCGTGCCGTCCGCTGCAGGCGCATCGGTGCCTCTGACGCAAGCTGCTGTCGACGGTTGGGAAAGCGGCCTGGAAGCCGACGCGATGGCCTTGCTCAAGGGCGGGCGCACCGACGTCTGGGAGGTTTTGACACGGCGCTTCGAGGCGCGACTGATTCAGGCCGCCCTGGCGACGACCCGCGGGCGACGCATCGACGCCGCCCAAAAGCTAGGCATCGGTCGCAACACCATCACGCGCAAGATTCAGGAACTCGGCCTGGAGTAGTTCGACGATCACCGGCGCGTGGTCGCTGGGGCGTTCGTTCTTGCGCGGTGTCTTGTCGATCAGGCAGCCTTTGACGAGGGGCTTGAGCACGTCGCTGACCAGGATGTGGTCAATGCGCAGGCCGCGATTGCGCCGGAAACCGAAGTCGCGGTAGTCCCACCATGAATAGCTTTTTGCTGGCTGGGCAAACAACCTGAAGGCATCGTGCAGTCCGAGCGAAACCAGCGCGCGCAACTGATAGCGCTCATCGTCAGTGCAATGGATCGTGTCTTTGAGGCCGACCGGATCCCAGACGTCGGCATCGTCGAAGGTGATGTTGAAGTCCCCCATCAGCACCAGCCTGGGGTTTTTCACCAGCTCTGTGCGAACCCAGTCGCGCAAGCCCTTGAGCCAGCTCATCTTGTACTCGAACTTGTCGCTGCCAGGTTCCTGGCCGTTTGGAAAATAGGCGCCAATGACGCGCAGACCCTCCACATTGGCGCTGATGACGCGCGCCATGTCGTCGGCAAAGCCGGGAATGTTCATGATGACGCCGGTGGCCGGCGATCTTGAGAGCAGGGCCACGCCGTTGTAGGTCTTCTGACCAAAGCAATGCGCGCTGTACCCAATCTGGTGGAAGGCTTCGAACGGAAACCTGTCGTCCGTCATTTTGAGTTCCTGCAGCGCCAGCACATCGACCGGGTTGGCGTTGAGCCAGTCCACCACCTGCGGCAGCCGCACAGTCAGCGAGTTGATGTTCCAGGTGGCGAGTTTCACAATTGAAGAGGGTCTTGACCCATGAAGTGGCCAGCGAACAACTGCCTGCTGGCTAAGCGCGGAACCATGGTACAGCAAAGATCGATGCCATTCGGGCGGAGCCGTCGTTTCGACGTCGAGACGCTGACGCAGAAAAATGCTTGTACTGTCAGTCAGTCACGTGATCTAATCGCGAAAAACAGTCGCTATTAGCGCGACGCCCTTCAGAGAGGAAGACAATGCAAAGTCGTGCATCGCTCAATCACATCTATCGCACGGTGTGGAACGAGTCTTTGGGGGCCATGGTGGCGGTTGCCGAAATTGCCACCGGGCACGCTCGCTCAACATCCCCAGCAAGCCGCAGCAGATGCCCTCTGTCACAGAGCGGGCGAACCGTCATGCATCTCGGCGCCCTGTCACTCGGCATCGCCATCGCCTGGGGCACCGTGCCCGCAAATGCATTCGCCAACCCCACCGGAGCCGTGGCCATCGTCGGCCAGGCCAGCCTAGCGAGCCAGGGCAACAAACTCACCGTCACCACCCAGAACGGCGCCGGAGCCAACTACTCGGCCATCAACTGGCAAAGCTTCTCCATACCCACAGGCAGCAGCACCTGGTTCGCCCAGCCCAATAGCGGCAGCACCTCCATCAACCGCGTGGTGACCAACACCCCGTCGCAGATCTTCGGCACCCTGGGCAGCAA
>CAIMBE010000116.1 GCA_903839085.1 uncultured beta proteobacterium
GCTTGCGCAAGGCGTCACAGCGTTGCAGCAGCCGCACCAGCGCCACTGCGCTCAAATCGGCGCTGCGGTGGATGTTGCCGTGTTCGCGCGCCGCCACCTCGGCCAGTTCGCGGCAGTCGAGCGGCACGCGCAGGCGCTCGCAGACAGCCCGGAGCAGACGCACGCTGCGCCCTTCATGCCCGGGATGCTTGGGCAGCAGATGCACGGGCGTGGTCGCCTTGCCCAGATCGTGGAACAGGCAGGCCAGGCGCACCGGCAGCGATGCCTGCAGCCGCGCGCACATGTCGAGCACCAGCAGGGTGTGCGCGCCAGTGTCGATTTCGGGGTGGTAGTCGGCACGTTGTGGCACCCCCCACAGTTGCTCGACTTCGGGCAGCAGACGCGCCAGCGCGCCGCATGCGCGCAGCACCGCCAGCATGCGCGAGGGCGTGCCTTCCATCAGGCCCTTGGCCAGTTCCTGCCAGACACGCTCGCTCACGAGATGGTCTGCCTCGCCCGTCTCTACCATTTCACGCATCAGCTGCATGGTCTGCGCGGCCACCGCAAAGTCGGAAAAACGCGCCGACAGCCTGGCCACGCGCAAGATGCGCACCGGGTCCTCGCGAAACGCGTCGCTCACGTGCCGCAACACCTTGTGCGCGAGGTCCGCGCGCCCGCCATAGGGGTCGATGATTTCGGCCGACGCCAGGTCGGTCGGGGCCTCAGTGGCGCGCTCGCCGTCGACCTTGACGGCCATCGCGTTGATCGTCAGGTCGCGCCGCGCCAGGTCCTGCTCCAGCGTGACGTCGGGCGCGGCATGGACCGTGAAGCCGTGGTAGCCGGGAGCGGTCTTGCGCTCGGTGCGGGCGAGCGCGAATTCGTCTTTGGTCCTGGGGTGCAGAAACACCGGAAAGTCCCGTCCCACAGGCAGGAAACCCTGTGCTACCAGGGTCTCGGGTGTGCTGCCCACCACCACCCAGTCGCGGTCCGTGACCGGCAAACCCAGCAGCGCATCGCGCACCGCGCCACCGACCAGGTAGATCTGCATGTCAGCGCTTCGGGGCGGACCCGCTCAAACGGTAAGGTTCCTCGAAATCGAGAAAGTCGTCTTCAGCCCGGGCCTGCTCGATCCACGCCTGCACGCCGGCCAGCTGGTGCACGCGCTCAACGTAGTCGGCAATGGGCTGTGGCAGGGGCAGGGTGTAGCCCTTCAGGCGCATGCAGACCGGGGCGAAGTAGGCGTCGGCAATCGTGAACTCCCCAAACAGATGGGGACCCCCGTGTTCGTGCAGCAGCGCCTGCCACATTCCGACCAGACGCGCCACGTCGGCGCGCACGGCGGGCTTGTCGCGCCAGATCAACGCCCCGGCGTCGGCCAGGGCGGCCTCGATGTTCATCGGACAGTTGGCGCGCAAGGCGTTGAACCCGTCGTGCATCTCCGAGCAGATGCTGCGGGCGCGGGCGCGAGCCGCCGCCTCGCGCGGCCACAGCGCCTTGTCCGGGAACTGCTCGGCCAGGTATTCGGCAATCGCCAGCGTGTCCCAGACCACCAGATCGCCGTCCACCAGCACCGGCACCTTGCCGGTCGGCGTCAGTGCCTTGAGCGTGGTCTTGAAGCTCGACTTGCCGTCTTCGGCGAAAGAGTCGAAACGGACCATCACCTCCTCGAACGGGATGCCGGCCTGCCGCAGCAGCACCCAGGACCGCATCGACCACGATGAGTAGTTCTTGTTGCCGATATAGAGCTTGAGCATGAGGTAGGTTCGCGCAGGCCTCAGCTTGCCAGGCGCCCCTGGATCCGGGTTCTTGTCTCGTCAAGTTCTTTGGGCAGGTGGTGCGCCAGCTGCTGGAACAACTCGCTGTGCAAGCCCAGTTCCTGTGTCCATGCCGCTTTGTCGATGCGGGTGACAGTTTCAAATTGGGCGCTGCTGAAGTCCAGACCGGTCCAGGTGATCTCATCATAGGTCGGGCTGACGCCGAACAGGTGGTCCATGCCCCTGACCCGTCCCTCGAGACGGTCGATGATCCACTTCAGGACGCGCATGTTTTCGCCGTAGCCGGGCCAGACGAATTTGCCGTCGTCGTTCTTGCGGAACCAGTTGACGCAGAAGATGCTCGGCAGCGTGTGGCCCAGGGCCTCGAGCTTGTGCTCCAGGTTCAGCCAATGCTGGAAATAATCGCTCATGTTGTAACCGCAGAAGGGCAGCATGGCAAACGGGTCGCGCCGCACCACGCCCATTTGTCCGGCAGCGGCAGCGGTGGTCTCGGAGCCCATCGTGGCCGCCATGTAAACGCCTTCGATCCAGCTGCGGGCTTCGGTCACCAGCGGCACGGTGGTGGAGCGGCGACCGCCGAAGATGAAGGCATCGATCGCTACCCCTTCGGTGCTGTCCCACTTGGGGTCGAGCACCGGGTTGTTGGTCGCAGCCACGGTGAAGCGCGAGTTCGGGTGGGCGGCCTTCGCGCCGGTCTGGGCTGCGATCTCGGGCGTCCAGTCCTTGCCCTGCCAGTCGATCAAATGGCCTGGCAGTCCGCCGCCGTCGCTTTCCATGCCTTCCCACCAGACGTCGCCCTCGTCGGTCAGCGCCACGTTGGTGAAGATCACGTCGCGCTTGAGGCTGTCCATGCAATTGGGGTTGGTGTGGTAGTTGGTGCCCGGTGCCACGCCGAAGTAGCCCGCCTCCGGGTTGATGGCGTACATCCGGCCATCGGCATGCGGCTTGATCCAGGCGATATCGTCGCCGATCGTCGTCACGCGCCAGCCCTCAAATCCGGCCGGCGGCACCAACATCGAGAAGTTGGTCTTGCCGCAAGCACTCGGGAAGGCGGCGGCAACGTGGTACTTCTTGCCCTGCGGCGAGGTGACGCCCAGAATCAGCATGTGCTCGGCCAGCCAGCCCTGATCGCGTCCCATGTTGGAGGCGATGCGCAGCGCAAAGCATTTCTTGCCGAGCAGCGCGTTGCCGCCATAGCCGGAGCCATAGCTCCAGATTTCGCGGGTCTCGGGATAGTGAACGATGTACTTGGTCTTGTTGCAGGGCCATTTGACATCGCCCTGACCCGGCATCAGCGGCGCGCCCAGCGTATGGACACAGGGAACAAACTCGCCGTCGGCACCGAGCACGTCGTAGACTGCCTTGCCCATGCGCGTCATGATTTTCTGGCTCACGACGACATAGGCGCTATCGGTCAGTTCGATGCCGATGTGTGAAATATGCGAGCCCAGCGGGCCCATCGAGAAGGGGACGACGTACATGGTGCGGCCCTGCATGCAGCCTGCAAACAAGGCCTTTTCGCCGGCACCCGCGGCGCCGGCGCGTCCGTGTTGCAGGATGGCGCGCATTTCGCCGGGCGCCATCCAGTTGTTGGTGGGACCGGCGTTTTCCTTCTTCTCGCAGCAGATGTAGGTTCGGTCCTCGACGCGCGCCACGTCGCTCGGGTCCGAGCAGGCGAGAAAGCTGTTCGGGCGGCGGGCCGGGTTGAGCTTCCTGAAGGTGCCGGCATCCACCAGTTGCTGGCACAGGTCGTTGTACTCCTGATCCGAGCCGTCGCACCAGTGGATGCGTTCCGGCCGGGTCAGCGCGACCATGTTGGCCACCCAGGCGATCAGTTTCGCATTCTTGACGTGATGCGGTGCGTTTAGTTCAAGGGTTTGCATTGCGGGGGAGTCCAGGTGTTGGTTTCAAGGAAGACTGGTCATTTCAGGAACGATCGGGCCCGGCGCGCTGGCGCCCGAGCCATGATTCGGGAAACGAGTTTACTGCAATGTCCTGGAAGCTTTCCGCGAGACCGGCAACCCGATGCCAATTTCAGGGCAGGTCCCGATCCGGCTCCGGCGCGCTGGCGTCACGCGGGCCGACCTGCCCCAAACGCTGCTTGAGCGACTGCGCCTGACCGCTGATCAGCGCAGCGTAGCTGGTGGTATTGGCAAGTACTTTCTTGACGTAATCACGGGTCTCCGCAAAGGGTATGTTCTCGGCCCAGATGGCGGCTTCCATCGGGGTCCCGCCGCTGTGTCCGCGCCAGCTCCTGGAGCGGCCGGGACCGGCGTTGTAGGCCGCCGCGGCCAGCGGCATCGAGCCATCGAAATTATCCAGCACCAGCTTGAGATAAGCGGTCCCGATCGCGATGTTGGTGTCCAGGTCGTTGATCTGCTGCGGCCTGAAACCCGACAGGCCGATCTTCCTGGCCGTCCATCGGGCGGTCGCCGGCATCACCTGCATCAGACCGGCGGCGCCGACACCGGATTGGGCGTCCATGACGAATCGGCTCTCCTGGCGGATCAGGCCGTAGACGAAGGCAGGGTCGATGCCGGTCTGCGCCGCGCGCTGCAGCACGGCATCCCTGTGCGGCATCGGGAAGCGCTGCTCGAAGTCGATACTGGAACGGGTCCGCTCGCTGCTGTTGATGCAGCGGTCCCAGACCTCGCGCTGGCAGGCGAGATCGGCGGCCGCCAGCAATTCGCGCTCGTCCAGGCCGCCGCGCTTGTGCAGGTTGGTGTGGTAGTTCCACTCGCGCACACCCTCGCTGCGCAAGCCGATCTGAATGGCGTACAGTCCGCGCTTCAGACCGGGGTTCTGGCTGGCGCCTTCGAGTTCCTGCGCCGTCAGCGGCGCCGGGCGTGCCGGGGCGCTGATGCGCTGGCCGATTTCTTCGAGCGCCAGCTGTTCATAAAAACCACGCACGCTGGCGATGCCCTGCAGCAAAGTGATGGCAGCGGCGCGGTCGGCCTCGGTCTTGCCCACCTGCCTGAGGGCGCGCGCCTGCCAGTAGACCCAGGTCGCATCCTGCCGCGCTTCCTGACTCATCGCCTGAATCGAGTCCAGCACCAGTTTCCAGCGTCCCTGTCGCAGGGCGGCGCGCACCTTCCAGCCCAGGTGGTCGTCGTCAAGGTCGCTGTCCCTGGCCTTGGCAAAGTAGTCGACGGCCTCGCCCGACAGTCGCTGCGCCGCCTGTTTGCCAATGACGCCCCAGGCCCAGGAACGCTGCTCCGGGTTCAGATGCACGCTCCAGTGATTCTCGAGCACACTGGCGGCGCGGTCGGGCTCGCTGGCTGCCAGACGAATCAAGGCCAGCAGGACCGCTTCCCTGGCAGCGGCACGGACAGCGACGGCGCGCTTCGAAAGGAAACGTGCAGGCTGTTTGCTGATCTCGTCGATCGGCGCCGCCGCCGCCGCCGAGATGATGGCCGCTGCCGCCCGTGCGACTTTGGGTCGATTTGCTTCCATGGCGAGCCGGGCCTTGCGCCAGATGTCGATATCGGTGAGGCGTTTGGCCGCATACAGATGGGCGGCGGCGTAGGCGCAGCCATCGTCGCCGTCCTTCTGCCCATACCACTGGCGTTTGAAGTCGCTGGCCAAGCCGTCGCCGTCCCGCAGAGGCTCCAGCGCCAGGCTGTAGCAGCGCACTTCGCGATCGTCGTTCATGCGAAGCAGGGGCAGAACGGCGGAGAAGTCGCTCCAGTAGTGACGCTGGCCCAGCAGCAGCAGCCAATCGTTGCGCAGGCGGTCCTCCTGGTAGGTGCCGGCAAACTGGGTAAAAAACTGCTGCACTTCTTGCGGGGCCGCAGTCTCAAGTCGGGCCCGCAGTTCCCAATAGGCGGCCCAAGGTTCCAGTACGTGGCCCTGGACCTGGGGCAGCAGGGCTGTCAGGCGCCGGTTGTTGCCCTTCTTGAAGGCCTGGCTCATTTCCTGAATCAACTCGTCCTGCTGCGTCTTGACCGTTGGAGCGGCCTGGGCGTGGGTCGGGGCGCCGGCCAGCAGGCCGAGCCCGGCAGCCAGCGCAATCGATGTCAAAATGGGACGAAACTGCATGGGGGTGATTATGGATATATCTGACGACAAGAATGCGCGTGAAAAAAAAGCCCTGCGCAGCAGTCTCATTGAACAACGTTTGAACCTGCCGGACCGACTACAACGGGCCGATCTTTTGCAGCGGGTGATGCGCATCTGGCTGGTTGGCCGACCCGACAGCGTGATCGGCGCCTACTGGCCGATCAAGGGCGAATTTGATCCCTTGCCGGCATTGCATCGCTGGAAGGAAGACGGCGAGCTGATCGAGCAACCACAGCCCCGGCGCATCGGCCTGCCGGTGGTCGACAAGCTGCACAAGAGCATGGCGTTTCACGCCTGGTATCCGGGCTGCCCGATGGAGGAAGACGCCTATGGCATTCCCAAGCCCAAGGACACCGAGGTGATCGTGCCGACCCTGCTCTTTGTCGCCTGCGTCGGTTATGCCGCCGGCGGTTATCGACTGGGCTATGGCGGGGGTTTTTACGATCGCATGCTGGCCACGCTGAGGCCGCGCCCTTTCACCGTCGGGCTGGGTTTTGCGCAAGGCTTTCTGCCCGACTTCGAGCCCGAACCGCACGACATGCCGCTGGACGCCATACTGAATGACAACGGCGTCGTCTGGCCGCTCTGACGATGGACGAGCCCGATTTCCTCGATCCCCTGATCGATTCCTCCTTCAAGGGCTTTCCGCACCAGAGCGCAGCCTTGCGCCGATCGCAGATTGCGGCGCAGGGCTGGAATGTGCTGAGCGGCGATCTGACCCTGCCGCTGGCGCTGATCCGGCGTGACGTGATGCGGCGCAACCTGGGTTGGATGCAGGACTTTGCCAGTGCGCACGGGCTTGAACTTGCGCCGCACGGCAAGACCAGCATGTCGCCGCAGCTGTTCCGCCAGCAGCTTGACGCTGGCGCCTGGGGCATGACCTTTGCCACGGTGACGCAGCTCAGGGTCGGCATCGCGGCCGGCGCGCAGCGCTGCCTGATCGCCAACCAGGTCTTTGCCGACCTTGATCTGCGCTGCATCGACCAGTTGAAGCAGGAGCAGCCCGGCCTGCGCATCATCTTTCTGGTCGACTCGCTGGATCAGCTTGAGCTGATCGAAGCCTGGCGGCGGAAGAATCCGGCTGCCGATGCTTTTGAAGTATTGCTTGAAGTCGGCGTCCCGGGCGGGCGCACCGGCTGCCGCGAATTGGCGCCGGCGCTGGCTCTGGCGGCACGGCTGCGCGCCAGCCCGGCGTTGGCGCTGGTCGGCGTTGAATGCTATGAGGGGCTGGCGACGACCGGCGACAGCACGCACGATCAGCCCTATGTTGAGCAGCTGATGAATCGGCTGTGCGCGCTGGCCACGGCGTGCGATGAGCAGGATCTGTTCGAGGGCGATGAGGTCCTGCTGAGCGCCGGAGGGTCTGCCGTTTTCGACCTGGTGGCCCGACAGTTGAAGCCGCGCTTGCGGCGCGCGGTGCGCGGGCTGTTGCGATCGGGTTGCTACATCACGCACGACCAGGGCCACTACAAGCGCCTGATGAGCGCGGTGGCGGCGCGCACCGGATGCGGCGACGGCCTGCAGGGCGCCATGGAGGTGTGGGCACGCGTGCAGTCCTGCCCGGACCCGGGTCTGGCGATTCTGGCTGTGGGCAAGCGCGATATTTCCTATGACCTGGAAATGCCGATCCCGCTGCTGCACTGCCGCCGTGGCAGCACGGAGCCGTCGACGACGCCAGCGGACTGGAAGATCAGCGCGCTGAACGACCAGCATGCTTACCTGCGCGGCAGTGGTGCGCAGCATGCCGCTCTGCAGGTTGGCGATCTGATCTGCCTGGGTATTTCCCACCCCTGCACCACCTTTGACAAATGGCGCTGGATGCCGCTGGTCGATGAGTCCTACAACGTCTGTGACGCGCTCATCACCTGCTTCTAGTCTTCGTCAAGTCGCCGGCAGGCAAGCGGTGCCTCAACACTCGACGATGTTGACCGCCAGGCCGCCGCGCGAGGTTTCCTTGTATTTGGTCTTCATGTCGGCGCCGGTCTCGCGCATGGTCTTGATGACCTTGTCGAGCGAGACGACGTGCTGGCCGTTGCCGGCAAGCGCCATGCGCGCGGCGTTGACGGCCTTGACCGCACCCATCGCATTGCGCTCGATGCAGGGCACCTGAACCAGTCCGCCGACCGGGTCGCAGGTCAGCCCGAGGTTGTGTTCCATGCCGATCTCGGCCGCATTCTCGACCTGTTCCGGGCTGCCGCCGAGCACCGCCGCCAGGCCGGCCGCGGCCATCGAGCAGGCCACGCCAATCTCGCCCTGGCAGCCGACCTCGGCGCCGCTGATCGAGGCATTGAGCTTGTACAGAATGCCAATCGCGGCGGCCGTCATCAGGAATTCGACGATCGCGTCGTCGGCGCCGGCATGGTCGCTGCGGTTGCCGGGGTTGAGGATGAAGCGGTCGCAGTAGTGCAAGACCGCCGGAATGACGCCGGCCGCGCCATTGGTTGGCGCGGTCACGACGCGTCCGCCCGACGCGTTTTCCTCGTTCACGGCAAAGGCGTAGACATTGATCCAGTCCAGCACCGACAGCGGGTCCGCCAGGGCGCGCTCGGCGCGCTGGCGCAACTGCGCCGCCAGCATCGGCGCCCGGCGTGGCACCTTGTAGGGCCCCGGCAGGATGCCCTCGCGGGTCAGACCGCGCTGCACGCATTCGCGCATGACGCGCCAGATGTCGAGCAGGCCCGAGCGGATCTGCGCGTCGCTGCGCCAGGTACGCTCGTTGGCCCACATCAGTTCGCTGATGCTCAAGCCATGCTGGCGGCACAGGCTCAGCAGTTCGTCGCCTGAAGAGAAGGGGTGGGGCGTTTTCTCGAAGGCATGCAGGACGGCCTCGTTGGCGGCGCCCGCCGTCACCACAAAACCACCGCCGACGCTGAGGTATTTGGCATCCCTCAGAACCCGGCCCTGTGCGTCCAGGGCGCTGAATTTCATGCCATTGGGATGCTCGGGCATAGCCTCGTCCCGGTACAGCAGAAGATGCTCGGCTTGCCTGAAGGCAATCGGCTGGCGGCCCAGCAGCGCCAGGCTCTGGCTGGCGTGCACCGTGCGGATCAGTTCCGGCACCGCTTGCACGTCCACTGTGTCCGGGCTGTGCCCCATCAGCCCGAGCATCACGGCCACGTCCGAGCCGTGCCCCTTGCCGGTCGCACCGAGCGAGCCGTACAGCCCGCACTTGAGGCTGGCGGTGGCCTCAAGCAAGCCATCACGCTGCAGTGCGAGCGCGAACAGCCGCGCGGCCCGCATCGGTCCCACGGTGTGCGAGCTGCTCGGTCCGATGCCGATCTTGAAGAGGTCAAAGACGCTGATGGCCATGCTCGATCTTAGGCGCTTTCAGCGCTTGACCGGCAGCAGGGCGCGCGCATCGTCCTGATAATCCTTCAGGGTCTCCAGCAGGCGCAGGCGCTGGGCCGGCGTGCTGCTGTTGTGCAGGGCGGCAAACGTGCGGCAATGGGCTTGCGTCAGCTTCTCCAGGTAGTTGCGGTAGAGCGGATCGGGCGAGTCCAGCGAGCGCTCGAGCAGGCCGCGCAGCGTCGATGCGATGCTCGCTGCGCCTTGACTTGCGGTCGGTAACGGGCGCAGCGTTTGCAGGATGTCCTGCTGGCGCCGCCGCGACTCGCGATGACCCAGGCTCGCATCCATGGGCGACGCCGCCAGGCCGGCGCGCAGCACGGCGATCTGCGGTTCCCCCAGGCGCCCATAGAAATTCTCGACGCGCTCGGTCATTTGCCTGATGCGCCGGTTCTCGCGCTGGTCGGCTGTGACGTCCAGCCATTCCTCGCGCCACTTGCGGTTGCGCTTCTCAAACTGTTGTGCCAGATGATCGAGCTGCACGCTGGTCAGGGTCGGCGCCAGGGTCGAAACCGTCGGTTCCATCCGGTCGAGGATCGCCTGCAGGCGCGGCCTGACTTCGCCATACAGCCTGCACAACTGCTCCGGCGTGGTGTCGAGCAGCGCCGCCTTCTGCAGGCCCGACAGCATGTTGACATAGATCGGGAGTTCGGTTTCCCGATGCCAGGCCTGCAGGCTGGCCAGATCTTCGCGCAGTTTCAGGGACTGCGCGTTGTTGAAATCAAAATAGCTGTCGAGCCACCAATAACCCAGCTCGGGCGCATTCTGGTATCCCAATCGAGTGGCGCTGCAAGCGCCCATGCAAAGCGCCGTCAGCGCGAGCAGCAGCGCGCCGATAATGTGGCGCAGATTGAGCGATTGACCGCTTGACTGATTGGAGTCGGACATGTCAGATATTTCCAGTAAGACCGCAACGCCGGGCGCCGTGGATGTGGTGATCATGGCCGCGGGCAAGGGCACGCGGATGAAAAGCAAACTGCCCAAAGTGTTGCACCTTTTGGCCGGACGTGCATTGTTGCAGCATGTGCTGGATACGGCGGCTGAATTGTCGGCGCGCCAGGTGGTCCTGATCAGCGGCCATGGCGCCGAGGAAGTCGAGGCTGCGGTGAGCCGTTCGGTGGGGTCGACGGCGCGCTTCGATCTCGATTTTGTGCGCCAGCAGCCCCAGCTCGGCACCGGTCACGCCGTGCAGCAGGCGGTGCCGGTGCTGCGCGATGATGGCGTCGTGCTGGTGCTCTCGGGAGACGTGCCCCTGATGCGTGCCGACACCCTGCGCCATTTGATCGCGGCCTGCGCCGGTGACAAACTGGCGCTGCTGACGATTGACTTTGCCGACCCGACCGGCTACGGCCGGATTGTGCGCTGTGGCGAGGTGGTGCAGGCAATCGTCGAGCAGAAGGATGCGAGCGAGCAGCAGCGCGCCATCACCGAGGTCTACAGCGGCATCATGGCGCTGCCCGCCGCTCAGCTCAAGCGCTGGTTGGCGCGGCTCGACAACCAGAACGCGCAGGCCGAGTACTACCTCACCGATATCGTCAAGTTTGCCGTGGCCGATGGCGTCGCCGTGGTGGCGCACAAGATTGCCGATGCCCTGCAGGTGGCGGGGGTCAACAGCCCGTTGCAGTTGGCGGAGCTCGAACGCGCGTGGCAGCGGCGCAGCGCCGAGCAGCTGCTCGAGCAGGGCGTGCGCCTGGCCGACCCGGCGCGTCTCGATGTGCGCGGCACCCTGGAGTGCGCGCAGGACGTGTCGATCGACGTCAACTGCATCTTCGAAGGCCGGGTCAGCCTGGCCGAGGGCGTGCGAATCGGCGCCAACTGCGTCATCTCCAACGCCACGATTGGCGCTGGCGCGGTGATTCATCCGTTCACCCACATTGAGGGTGGCAGCAACGGTGGCAAGGACGCGGTGGAAATTGGTGCCGGCGCCCTTGTCGGTCCGTTCGCCCGCTTGCGCGCCGGGGCCAGGCTCGGCGCCGAGGTGCATATCGGGAATTTCGTCGAAGTCAAGAATTCGACCCTGGCGACGGGTGCCAAGGCCAATCACCTGGCGTACCTGGGCGATGCCACGGTTGGCGAGCGGGTCAACTTTGGCGCCGGCAGCATCACGGCAAATTACGACGGCGCCTTCAAGCACCGCACAGTGATCGAAGCCGACGTGCACGTCGGCAGCAACTGCGTGCTGATTGCGCCGCTGACGATCGGCGCGGGGGGCACGGTGGGCGGCGGCTCGACACTCAGCAAAGACACGCCGGCGGGTGCGCTGAGCGTGGCGCGGGCCAGGCAGGTGAGCATCCCCAACTGGAAGCGTCCGGCGAAGTCAGGCTAGCGCCGGCCTGTCGGGCAGCGTCAGACTGGCGCCGAACTTGCTGCGCTTGACGCTGAAGAAGGCTTTCACGTTTCGCACGTTGGCGTCGGCCGTGAAGAGCCGCTGCACCAGCGCCAGATAGTCGGGCATGTTGGCGCTGTGCACCACCAGGCAGAAGTCCGGCCCGGGCGAGACACGGTAGCACTGCTGCACCGCATCCTCGGCGCCGGCGCGCTGCTCGAACGCCTCGAGCGCCTCGTTATCCTGGCGGTCAAGCGTGATTTCGACGATAGCGCACAGGCCGTGGCCGGCCACGCTGGCCAGCTTATCGATGCTGAGTATGGCAATTTCGCGCTCGATCAGGCCGGCATCGCGCAGGCGTTTGACACGTCGCAAACAGGTTGGCGGAGAAATGTGAGCGCGTGCCGCCAGGCTCTGGTTGCTCAGTGAGGCGTCGACCTGCAACTGCGCGAGCAGCGACAGGTCAATGGCATCGAGTACCGCTGAGCCCACGTGTTTCAAACCCGCAACCGGTGCCGCCTACTGAACTTTGGAGTCCGCTGACAGGCGTCTGCGGCGCTCCAGAAAGGCCTGCAGCTCGCCGACCACGCCTTTGCGAAAAGCCAGCACGCACAGCACAAAGATCACGCCAATGATCACGTTGACCCAGGAACCCACCTTGTCGGCCAGCATATCCTGCAGCGCGATCACAACGCCTGCGCCAAGCACCGGGCCGAAGAAGGTGCCAACACCACCGAGCAGAGTCATCAGGATCACTTCGCCCGACATCGACCAATGCACGTCGGACAGCGTTGCAAATCCCATGATCAGTGTCTTGAGCGAGCCCGCCAGCCCCGACAGCGCCGCCGACAGCACAAAGGCCAGCAATTTGTAGCGGTCCACCTGGTAGCCCAGCGAAATGGCGCGCGGCTCGTTCTCGCGGATCATCTTGAGCACCTGGCCGAAAGGCGAATGCACGATGCGCGAGATGGCCAGAAAGCAGGCCACAAA
>CAIMBE010000117.1 GCA_903839085.1 uncultured beta proteobacterium
GCCACCGGCAACGCATCGCCGGCCAGCGTGCCGGCCAAGGGCAGGTACATCTTTGCCGACTTTGCGCGTTTCGCCGCGCGCTATGGCGTGCCATTGAAGGTCAACCCGTTCTTCCCGATCAACACCATCACCCTGATGCGCATCGCGGTCGGTCTGCAGATGTGCAACGATTCGAGCTTCATGGATTACTGCAGCGCCATGTTCCGCGCGATCTGGGTCGACGCGCAGAACATGAACGATCCGGCCACCGTGGCCAGCGCGCTGCAGGCGGCCGGCTTTGACGCGCCGGCGCTGCTGGCGCTGGCCGGCGAGCAGGCCGTCAAGGACGCGCTGAAGGCGCAGACCGGGGCGGCGGTGGCCCGCGGCGTTTTCGGCGCTCCCACCTTCTTTGTGGCGGACCAGATGTTCTGGGGCCAGGATCGGCTCGATTTCGTGCGCGAGGCACTGGCACACTGAGCGGGAACGCAGCATGAGTGACCTACTGATGGATCGAAGCGGCGGGGTGCTGACGATCACCCTGAACCGGCTGGAGAAGAAGAACGCGTTCACCCGGGCGATGTACGCGTCGATCGCCGACGCGCTGGCGCAGGCCGATGGCGACCCGGCGCTGCATGCGCTGGTGATCCAGGGCCACGAAACGATTTTCAGCGCCGGCAATGACATCGGCGATTTCCTCGATCGCTCCGCTGCCGCGCAGGAATCGCCGGCGCTTCGCTTCCTGCGCGCCATCAGCACCTTCTCGAAGCCGCTCGTTGCCGCCGTCTGCGGCCCGGCCGTCGGCATCGGAACCACCCTGCTGTTTCACTGCGACCTCGTCTACGCCGGCGACAACGCGGCTTTTTCGATGCCTTTCGTCAACCTCGGGCTCTGCCCCGAGGCCGCTTCGAGCCATTTGGCGCCGCAGTTGATGGGCCATGGGCGCGCCGCCGAGGCCCTGCTCCTGGGCGAGCCATTTCTGGCCGAAACAGCCCTCGAGATCGGGCTCGTCAGCCGCATCGTGCCACCGAGCGAGGCCGCGGCGCTGGCGCAGCGCCAGGCGCTCAAGCTCGCTGCCAAACCCTTGGGCGCGCTGATCGAGACCAAGCGCCTCATGAAGAAAAGCCAGGCCGCCGTCGTCGCCGAGCGCCTGCTCGAGGAGGGCGCCAGCTTCGCCCGGCTGCTGACGGAACCGGCGGCGCGCGAGGCTTTCACCGCCTTCCTGCACAAGCGCAAACCGGACTTCTCAAAAGCCTGAGCCGCGCGGCATGACCCTGACCGGCCTGATCGCGCGCTACGTGCGCCTGAACTGGCGCCCCTATTTGCTGGCGGCGCTGATGCTGGCGTCGGTGAGCGCGCTCACCGTCTTTATCCCGCGCCATGTGGGCCATGTCGTGGACGGCCTGGCAGCCGGGCGGCTGGACCGCGCTGCGCTGCTTGGGCAGTTGGGCTGGCTGGTGCTGGCGGGCGTGCTGATTTATTTCCTGCGGGTCGCCTGGCGGCTGCAACTGTTTGCGGCCAGCTACCGCCTTGGCGCGGAGTTGCGCACGCGGCTCTACGCGCGCCTGTGCCTGCAAGGGCCGCACTTCTTTCACCAGCGCGGCACCGGTGACCTGATGGCGCTGGCCACCAACGACATCGACGCGGTGGAAATGGCCTCGGGCGAAGCCATGCTGGCCGGCTTTGACGGCACGCTGACCCTGATCATGGTGGTGGCCATGATGACGCTCGGCATCGACTGGCGGCTGGCCCTGGCAGCCCTGCTGCCGTTTCCCTTCATGGCGTTCGCGTTCTGGCGCATCTCCTCCCACATTCACCAGGCTTCCAAAGACTCGCTCGAGCGTTTTGGCAAGCTCAACGACCACGTGCAGGAGACGCTCACGGGGGTGCGCACCCTGCGTGCGCTGGGCCTGGAGGCGCGCAGCGCCGCGCGCTTGGCCGAACTGGCCGAACATGCGGCCAGCGCCAGCCTGCGGGCGCAGCGCTGGGAGGCCGCGTTCGAGCCGGCGGTGGGCATCACGCTGGTGAGCGCCACGGTGCTCACGCTCGGGCTGGGCGGCACGCTGGTCTGGCAGGGTGCGTTGACCATCGGCGCGCTGACGGCCTTCAGCATGTACCTGGGCCAGCTGATCTGGCCCATGTTCGCCGCCGGCTGGGTGCTGTCGCTGATGGAGCGGGGCCGAGCCGCCTGGGGCCGCCTGCAGCCCACGCTCGATACGCCACTGTCCATCGATGACCACGGAACGCAGACCGGCGCGCCAGTAGGGGCGCTGGTCTTCAAACGGGTTTCCTTTTCGTACCCGGGTCATCAGGCGCGGGCCTTGACGGGTATCGATATGCGTCTGATGGCCGGCCACACGCTGGGCGTGGTCGGACCCACCGGTGCCGGCAAATCGAGCCTGCTGCGCCTGATTCTGCGCCAGTACGCGGCCAACGAGGGCTCCATTGATTGGGGCGCGCATGCGCTGGCCGACTACACGCTGGACAGCTTGCACCAGGCCATCAGCTGGGTGCCGCAGGAGCCTTTTCTCTTCTCGGCGTCGGTCGCCGAAAACATCGGGCTGGCCAGGGCAGGCGCGAGCCGGGCCGAGATCGAAAACGCGGCCCGTCTGGCCTGCATCGACGACGACATCGCGCGCATGGCGCAGGGCTATGAGACACCGGTCGGGGAGAAGGGCGTTTCGCTTTCGGGAGGGCAGCGCCAGCGCGTCGCGATCGCACGCGCGCTGCTGGCGGATGCGTCGCTGCTGTTGCTGGACGACGCCCTGTCGGCGGTCGACACCCAGACCGAGACCAGCATCCTGCAGCATCTGCAGGAGTTGCGCAAAGCCCGCCCGGACAAGTCCACCGTCATTGTCAGCCACCGTCTGAGCGCCGTGATGGATGCCGAGCACATTCTGGTGCTCAAGGAGGGGCGCATGGTGGAGCAGGGCGACCACGCCAGCCTGATCGCACTGGGCGGCTGGTACGCCGCCCAGTGGCGTTACCAGCAACTGCAGGCGAGCCTGGATGCAGCCTGAAACGGCACCACTGCCGCGCAACGCGCGCCAGGCCATCGACCTGCTGCGGCGCGCTGCCCGGTCCGAGCAGCACCA
>CAIMBE010000118.1 GCA_903839085.1 uncultured beta proteobacterium
AACCAGATCGAGTCGACCAGGCCTTCCACCGCGGCGTCCAGATCGGCATCATCGAAGACGATGAAGGGTGACTTGCCGCCCAACTCCAGCGACAGCTTCTTGCCGCTGCCGGCGCTGGCTTCTCGGATGCGCCGGCCGACTTCGGTGGAGCCGGTGAAGGCGATCTTGTCGATGCCGGGGTGCCGCACCATCGCCTCGCCCAGTTTGCCGTCACCGGTCAGGATATTGACCACCCCCGCGGGCAGGCCGACGCGCTGGCAGATTTCTGCAAACAGCAGCGCGCTCAGCGAGGTGAACTCGGCCGGTTTGAAGACCGCCGTATTGCCCGCGGCCAGCGCCGGCGCAATCTTCCAGGCCAGCATCAGCAGCGGAAAGTTCCAGGGCACGATCTGCCCGACCACGCCCACCGCGCGGTAGTCGGCGAACTCTTCGCCCTGCAGTTGCGCCCAGCCCGCGTGATGATAGAAATGACGCGCCACCAGCGGCAGATCGACATCGCGCGCCTCGCGCAGGGTCTTGCCGTTGTCCAGCGTTTCCAGCACCGCAAAAAGACGCGCGTGCTTTTGCAGCTGGCGCGCCAGCGCGTACAGCAGCCGGGCCCGGCCATGGCCGCCCAGGGCGACCCACGCGGGCTGCGCCCGGCGCGCCGCGCTCACGGCAAGCTCGAGGTCGGCGGCGCTGGCCTGCGTCAACTGCGCCAGCTCCAGGCCGTCAGCCGGGTTCAGCGTGGCAAAGGTGCTGCCCGGTGCGCTCCACTGGTTGTCGATGAAGAGGCCGAAGCGCCGGCCGTGCTGCTCCAGCCAGGCCTGCGCCGGGGCCGCGCTTTCAAGGGCGGGGCCGTAATCCATGGTCCTTAGAATTTCCTGGGGTGTTGGCATGACAAATCCGTGTGCTAGATCCTGGGGCTGAACGCTCGCGTGCTGTGTTGGTCAAGGCAGTGCGTGGCGGTGGTTGGCCGAATAGGCGCCGCTGACGTGGTGTTCCAGCTGGCGCTCGATGTCGGTCAGCAGGCTGGAGGCGCCGATGCGAAACAGGTGCGGTTGCAGCCAGGCGTTGCCCAGCTCTTCCTTCATCAGCGTCAGGTAGCTCAGCGCGGCCTTGGCGGACGAGACGCCGCCGGCCGGCTTGAAGCCGACCTGAAAGCCGCTGCGCTCATGGTAGTCACGGATCGTGCGCGCCATCGTCAGGGCCACCGGGATGGTGGCGTTGACGCCTTCCTTGCCGGTCGAGGTCTTGATGAAATCGGCGCCGGCAAGCATGCAGACCCACGACGCCCTGGCGACATTCTCCAGGGTCGCCAGATCGCCGGTGGCCAGGATCGCCTTGACATGGGCGCCGCCGCAGGCTTGCCGGTAGGCGCGCATTTCATCAAACAGCGCTTGCCAGTTGGCAGTCAGGACATGCTGGCGCGTGATGACGATGTCGATTTCGGTGGCGCCGGCCGCGACAGAGAGTTCGATCTCGCGGACCCTGGTCTCGAAACTGCTCAAGCCGGCCGGAAAGCCGGTTGACACCGCCGCAATCGGCAGGCGCCCGGCCAGCACCTTGGCGGCCGGGGCAATCATCTCGTGGTAGACGCAGACCGCGCCCGTGCTCAGGGCCTGCATGCCCAGCGCCTGCATCAGGTCGGCGCGCAGCGGGCGCAGCGCCTTCATGCACAGGCGCTCGACCCGGCCGGGCGTGTCATCGCCGCCCAGGGTGGTCAGATCGATGCATTGAATCGCCTTGAGCAACCATGCCGCCTGGTACTCCTTCTTGACCGTGCGCCGGTTCAGCAGACTGGCAGCGCGGCGCTCGGCGGCATTGCGGTTGACCTTGATGTGTCTGATCAAGGCGAGGTCCAGGCTGGAGGCTTGATTGCGCTTGAAATCGGCGGGATGTGTCATAGCAGCGAGTATCCATGCGACAGCGCGGCGGTGCCCAGGTGGTGCGCCAGGGTCTGCCCGATGTCCGAGAAACTGTCTGAAACCCCCAGCGCGCGCGCCTGCAGTCCGGGCCCGAAGAACAGCATCGGAATGTGCTCGCGCGTGTGGTCCGAACCGGGCCAGGTCGGATCGCAGCCGTGGTCGGCGGTGATCACGGCCAGATCGCCCGGCTTCATGCGCGCCATGAACTCGGGCAGGCGCTGGTCGAACGCCTGCAAGGCATTGGCATAGCCGGCCACATCACGGCGGTGGCCGAACAACTGGTCAAAATCGACCAGGTTGACGAAACTCAGGCTGCCGTCGGGCGCACCGTCCATGTGGACCAGCAGAGCGTCGAAAAGCGCCATGTTGTCGGCGCCCTTGATGACGCGCGAGACGCCCTGACCGGCAAAAATATCGCTCACCTTGCCCAGCGCCAGCACCTCGCCGCCGGCGTCCCGAACATGGTCGAGCAGCGTTGGGCCGGGGGGCGGCACGGCGTAGTCGTGGCGGTTGCCGGTGCGCCGGTAGTTGCCGTCTTCTCCCAGAAAGGGCCTGGCGATGACACGCCCGATGCGGTAGGGCCTGACCAGCTCGAAAGCCGTCTCGCACAACTGGTACAGGCGCTGCAAGCCGAA
>CAIMBE010000119.1 GCA_903839085.1 uncultured beta proteobacterium
CAACAGCAGCACGACAGCAAAGCCGCCAGCCATCCGAATTCCGATTTTCATATTTGCGAGCATGATTGATTTCTCCTGTTGACTTACTACCAATAAATTTCTATGCGACTGCGGCGGCGCTTGCCGCGAGCACGCTCTGGCTGGCCTGTCGCACCAGCGCCGGCACATCAAGAATGAGCGCCACATCGCCATTGCCCAGAATGGTCGAGCCGCTGATGCACTTGACCTGGCTGAACATCGGCGCCAGCGGCTTGATGACGGTCTGGAACTCCCCGAGCAGGGTGTCGACCACCAGACCGGCCTTCTGCCCGGCGTGCTTCAAGACCACAATGTTCTCGCGCCGCGTTGGCGCGCCCTCCACCACAAAGAGTTCTCTCAGACGGATAAAGGGCAGAATCTGGCCGCGCAGGTCGGTGTAGTCGTGCCCGGGCTCACAGGCATAGGCCACGCACTCCTCGATCATGTCCAGCGGTATGGCAAAGACCGAAGTGCCGACCTCGACCAGGAAACCATCGATGATGGCCAGCGTCAGCGGCAGGCGCACGGTCACCGTGGTGCCCACCCCCTCCTGGCTGGCGACGCTCACGTTGCCGCGCAGGGCCGTGATGTTGCGCTTGACCACGTCCAGGCCGACGCCGCGCCCCGACAGGTTGGTGATCTGCTCGGCCGTGGAGAAGCCGGGCTCGAAGATCAGGGCGTAGGTCTCGGACTCGCTCAGGCTGTGGCCGGGGGGCACCAGACCGCGCTCGATGGCCTTGGCCAGGATGCGCTCGCGCTTCAAGCCGCCGCCGTCGTCGCTGACCGTGATCACCACCGAGCCCGAGTCGTGATAGGCGTCCAGGGTGACGCTGCCCTTGGCCGGCTTGCCGCGCGCGGCGCGCACTTCGGCTGATTCGATGCCGTGATCCATCGAGTTGCGCACCAGGTGCATCAGCGGGTCGCCGATCTTCTCGACCACCGTCTTGTCGAGTTCGGTGTCCTCGCCGCGCACCACCAGGCCGATGTCCTTGCCGATCTCGCGCGAGACGTCGTGCACCACGCGCTGAAAGCGGTTGAAGGTGGCGCCGATCTTGACCATGCGCAACTGCAGCGCGCTGTCGCGCACCTCCTCGACCAGGCTCGAGAGCTTGGAGGTGCTTTCCTGCAACTCGGCGCTTTGCGAGCGCGCGGCGATCAGGTTGACGCCGGCCCCGACGATGATGAGTTCACCCACCAGGTTGATCAATTGGTCAAGTTTGTCGGCTTCGATGCGGATCGAGCGGCTCTCGGCCGCGCCGATGTCCTTGATCTGCTTTTGCTTGTTGAGCGCGGCCTGCACCACTTCGGGCTGCACCGAGCCCTGCTGGACAAAGATGGTGCCGATCGGCAGGGACGGGGTGTCGGACTGGGCGTTCAGGGCCAGGTCGAGTTCCTGGGGCGTCAGGGTGCCGCATTGCACCAGCATGTCGCCCAGGCGCGCCATCTCGCCTTGCTGCTGGTCGATCAGGCTGACGTACTCGGAGATC
>CAIMBE010000120.1 GCA_903839085.1 uncultured beta proteobacterium
AACGTGCCCAATCGTGCCCACGTTCACGTGGGGCTTGGTGCGTGTGAATTTTTCTTTTCCCATTTTCAGACTCCGAAAAGTAAAGGACTTTAAACTCAAAAATCATGGTGCCCATTGCGGGTATCGGAACAGCGACATCTCCCTTACCAAGGGAGTGCTCTACCACTGAGCCAAATGGGCATTTCCGGCCCGCTGCTTCCCAGCGAACGTCTGCACAAAAACAACATCGACCAATCCGGCACTGGAGCGGGAGACGGGAATCGAACCCGCGTCATTAGCTTGGAAGGCTAGGGTTCTACCATTGAACTACTCCCGCATCGAAGCTGAACCCGTCAACCCCAACATGCCCTTCGGCCCGCTCTTGTGTCAATTCTCAATTCAATCCACTGGTGGAGAGGGATGGATTCGAACCATCGTACTCGTAAGAGGGCAGATTTACAGTCTGCTGCCATTAACCACTCGGCCACCTCTCCCTGGTGAGCCGTGCATTATGCCACGAAGTTTTGCCGCCATGCTGACAACGCCGGGTCAGTTTGGCAAATCCTGGAGCGCTGAGCCGGCGCCGCCGACCACCTCGTGTTGTGCTCGCCAGGTGCGCGCCTGCGAGAAATGCCCGCAACCAATAAATGGCGCCGGCGGGCGCCGCGCCGACAGCGGCGAAGGGTGATTGGCGCACAGCACCAGATGACGCGAGGCATCGATCAGGACACGCTTGCTCTGCGCGTGCGCGCCCCACAGCATGAACACAGCCGGCGCAGCCTCGTTCGAGACCCTGCAGATCACCGCGTCGGTCAAAAGCTCCCAACCACGCCCCGCGTGGCTCGCCGGCTGCCCCTCCTCGACCGTCAGGCACGTGTTGAGCAGCAGCACGCCGTGGCGGGCCCAGCGCACCAGGCTGCCTCCCGGTTCCGGAAATGGCGGAAACGGTGTTCCCAGGTCACGCCGCAACTCGGTGAAGATGTTGCGCAGCGACGGGGGCAGCGCGACGCCCGGTGCCACCGAAAATGCCAGGCCCTCGGCCTGCCCCCGTCCGTGATAGGGGTCCTGCCCCAGGATCACCACCCGGACCGACTCGGGCGCGGTCAGTTGCAGTGCGCGAAGGGGATGCGGGGGAAATATGACGGCCCCGGCCTGCAAGCGCTGCCGCAGGAAGTCGAGCAACTCGCGTCCCGCCAAGGAAGCGAAAAACGCCGCCACCACAGGCTGCCAGCCCGGCGCCATGGGCCAGGCGGACGGTTCTGCGACCAGCAGCCGGTCGGGCACCGGGAGCAGCGGCGCGGCGTTGGTCGGGGCTAGCCCAAGCGACGGGGTCGAACCAGCCATGGTTCTAGCCGAATAGCGCCGCCAGTGCTTCCCCCGGGTCTCGCTCGCGCATGAACGCTTCGCCGACCAGAAAGGCATTGACGCCGGCAGCGCCCAGGCGCAGCACATCGTCGCGGCTCCGGATCCCGCTCTCGGAGACCGTCAGGCGCTCGGGCGGCACCTCGCGCTTCAGGGAGAGCGTGGTGTCCAGGGAAACCTCGAAGGTCTTAAGATTTCGGTTATTGATGCCGATCAGCGGCGTGGCCAGCCTGAGCGCGCGAGCCAACTCCGGCGCATCGTGCACTTCCACCAGCACCGCCATGTCCAGAGCGCGGGCAATCGCCTCGAAATCGCGCAATTGCGCGTCGTCCAGAATGGCGGCAATCAGCAGGATGGCATCCGCCCCCATCGCGCGAGACTCGTAGACCTGGTAGGGGTCGATCAGAAAGTCTTTGCGGATGACGGGCAGATGGCATGAAGCCCTTGCCTGCTTGAGGTAATCGACACCGCCCTGGAAAAACTGTTTGTCAGTGAGCACTGACAAACAGGCTGCGCCATGTTCGGCATAACTCTGTGCGATGTCGGCGGCGATGAAATCCTCGCGCAACACGCCCTTGGACGGACTGGCCTTCTTGATCTCGGCGATGACCGCCGGTTTCCCGGCAGCGATCTTGGCGCGCAGGGCCGCCGCGAAGTCGCGCGTCAGAACCCGCGACTCGGCGTCCGCGCGCATCGTCCCCAGTGGCATTCGTTTGAGCGCAGCGGCCACTTCCTCGCGCTTGGCGGCAACGATCCGGGTCAGGATATCGGTCATTTGGCTTCACCCTTGAACTGATTGGTAAACGCGACCAGTTGCGTCAGTTTCGTTCTCGCCGCACCTGACTCGATCGCCGCGCGTGCCCGTCGTATGCCATCGGCCATTGAATCGGCCACGTTGGCCGCGTAAAGCGCCACGCCGGCATTCAGGATCACGATCTCCCTGGCAGCACCCAGTTCATTGTCAAGCACGTCCAGCAGCATGGCCATGGATTGCTCTGGCGTCTCCACCTTGAGCGCGCGATTGCTCGCCATCGGCATGCCAAAGTCCTCGGGATGAATCTCGTACTCGGTGATTTCACCGTCCTTGAGTTCGCCGACCAGCGTTGCGGCGCCAAGGCTGACCTCGTCCATGCCGTCCTTGCCGTACACGACCACGGCGTGTTCGGCGCCCAGGCGCTGCAGCGCCCGCACCTGGATACCCACCAGATCCGGATGAAACACGCCCATCAGGATGTTGGGCGCATCGGCCGGGTTGGTCAAGGGCCCGAGCAGATTGAAAATCGTCTTGATGCCCAGTTCCTTGCGCACCGGCGCCACATTCTTCATCGCGGGATGATGATTGGGAGCGAACATGAAGCCGACACCGACCTGCGCGATGCAGTCGGCGATGGCCTGCGGCGACAGGTTGATATTGACGCCCAGCGACTCCATCACGTCGGCGCTGCCGCTCTTGCTGCTGACGCCCCGGCCGCCGTGCTTGCTGACCCTGGCCCCCGCCGCCGCCGCGACAAACATCGCGCAGGTCGAAATATTGAATGTATGGGAGCCGTCGCCTCCAGTACCCACGATATCGACCAGATGCGTCCGCTCGGCGACATGAACCTTGGTGGAGAACTCGCGCATCACCTGCGCCGCAGCGGTAATTTCGCCGATCGTTTCCTTCTTCACGCGCAGTCCCGTGATCAGGGCGGCCATCATCACGGGCGACAGTTCGCCGCTCATGATCTTGCGCACGATATGCAGCATCTCGTCGTGGAAAATTTCGCGGTGCTCGATGGTGCGCAGCAGCGCGTCCTGCGGGTTGATCTTCCTGGTGTTGGGCATGTTCATGTTTGAAAAGGTTTCGCTACGGATTATTGGCGGGTCAGACGGCAAAAAAATCGCGCATGACAGCAAGCACATGGTCGATGCCCGCCGCATCGACGTCGAGATGCGTCACAAAACGCAAGCGGTACAAGCCGCTGGCCAGCACGCCGTGGCGCGCCAGATGGGGCAGCAATTGCGCCGCCCGCGCCTTGGCCGGTTCCGCCAGATCGACAAAAAGAATATTGCTCTGCGGCGGCTCGACAATCAGGCCCGCAATGCCGCTCAGGCCGTGCGCCAGGCGCCGGGCCAGCGCATGGTCATCGGCCAGCCGCGCCACCTGGTGATCGAGCGCATAGGAGGCCGCTGCCGCCAGCAGACCGGACTGGCGCATGCCGCCACCGGCCATCTTTCGAATGCGGTGCGCGCGCGTCAGCAACTCGCGACTGCCGCACAGAGCCGAACCCACCGGCGCGCCCAGTCCCTTGCTGAAGCAGACCGACACGCTGTCGAAGCACTGCGCAATGCGGCGCGCTTCGTGAAAGATGTCGCCCCCACGCTCGCCACTTTGTGTGCTTCGCTGCCCCCCGAGGGGGCCGCGCTCGCCTTGGGGCGGCCCGGCGGCGCCCGCCTTCGCCTCAACGAGTTCCGCCTGGGCGACGGCGGCGTTGAAAAGACGGGCGCCGTCAAGGTGGCGCGCCAGGCCTCGGCTCGTGGCAAGGTCCGTTGCCTGCTGCACATAGTCCATCGGCAGCAACTTGCCGCCGAAGGTATTTTCCAGCGCCAGCAAACGGGTCCGCGCAAAGTGCGCGTCATCGGGCTTGATGGCGGCCTCGATATCTGCCAGCAGCAAAGTGCCATCACTCTGGTGGTTCAGGGGTTGCGGCTGCACGCTGCCAAAGACCGCCGCACCGCCGCCCTCCCAGCGGTAGCAATGCGCCATCTGCGCGACGATGTACTCGTCACCGCGCTGGCAGTGCGCCAGAATTGCGCACAGGTTGCTCTGCGTGCCGGTCGGCAGGAACAGGGCCGCCTCGAAGCCCAGCAGGGCCGCAATCTTCTCCTGCAGCGCGTTCACGCTCGGGTCATCGGCGTACACATCGTCGCCCAGAGGCGCCGCCATCATGGCCGCGCGCATCCCCGGCGTCGGTTGGGTGACGGTGTCACTTCGTAGATCGACTCTCATATGTTCCCCAATTGGTTCGGGACAGGGTTGGCGCGTTTCGCGTCGCTGCGATCTGTCCCGCAAGGCCTCAGAAAGTTCGCCAGCATCGCATGGCCGTGCTCGGTCAGGATGCTTTCAGGATGAAACTGCACGCCCTCGATGGCCATCGCGCTGTGCCGGACCGCCATGATTTCACCGTCATCGGTCCAGGCCGTGACCTTCAGACAGGGCGGGCAACTGGCACGTTCGATCGCCAGCGAGTGATAACGGTTGACCGTGAAGCGAGCCGGCAAGCCGGCGAAGACGCCCTCTTGCGTGGTGTTGATGCCACTGGTCTTGCCATGCATCAGCTGCTGCGCGCGCACGATCCGGGCGCCGAAGGCCGCGCCAACCGCCTGGTGGCCCAGACAGACGCCCAGGATCGGCAACTGGCCGGCAAAGCGCTGGATCGCGGCCACCGAAATACCGGCTTCGGCCGGCGAGCAGGGTCCCGGTGAAATCACCAGGCGCTCGAGCCGTCCCGACTTGAGCCGGGCATCGATTTCATCGAGCGTTATTTCGTCATTGCGAAACACCTCGACATCGGCCCCGAGTTCGCCCAGGTACTGAACGATGTTGTAGGTGAAACTGTCGTAGTTGTCGATCACCAGAAGCTTGAGGTTCCGGCTCATGATCTACTCCAGTCCCTCTTCGACCAGTTCGCTGGCCCGCAGCAGCGCACGGGCCTTGGCTTCGGTCTCGCGCCACTCCAGTTCGGGCACCGAATCGGCCACGACACCGGCCGCCGCCTGCACGTACAACGTCTGGTCCTTGATGATGCCGGTGCGAATGGCGATCGCCACGTCCATGTCACCGGCGTAACTGAGGTAGCCGCAGGCGCCCCCATACAGCCCGCGCTTGTTCGGCTCGAACTGGTCGATCAGCTCCATCGCATGCACCTTGGGCGCACCGGTCAGGGTGCCGGCCGGAAAGGTGGCTCTGAGCACGTCCATGCTGGTCATGCCGTCGTTGAGCGTGCCCTCGACATTGCTGACGATGTGCATGACATGGCTGTAGCGCTCGACGCAAAAGGCCTCGGTCACCTTGACGCTGCCGATCCTGGCGATGCGCCCGATGTCATTGCGCGCCAGGTCAATCAGCATCACGTGTTCGGCCCGCTCCTTGGGGTCGCCCACCAGTTCGATCTCAGCCGCCTTGTCCTGCTCTGGCGTCGCACCGCGGGGGCGCGTTCCGGCCAGCGGACGGATCGTGATCTTCTGCTGCGTCTTCCCATCGCCGGCAAGTTGCTCCTGGCGCACCAAAATCTCGGGCGATGCACCGACCACATGGAAATCCCCGAAATGGTAGTAATACATGTAGGGGCTGGGATTGAGCGAGCGCAGCGCCCGGTACAGGCTCAGCGGCGACTCGGTGTAGCGCTTCTTGATGCGCTGGCCGATCTGCACCTGCATGACGTCGCCGCCGGCAATCAGTTCCTTGGCGCGCTCGACTGCGGCGATGTAATCGGCCTTGGCAAACTCGCGTTCGGCCGGGTAGCCCTGGCTCGGCCTGACCTGCGGCGCGCTGACAGAATACTTGAGCTGCTCCTTGAGCTCGCGCAATCGCCTCTTGGCGCTGGCGTAGGCCTCGGAATGACCCGGGTCGGCATAAACGATCAGATAAAGCTTGCCCGACAGGTTGTCGATCACCGCCAGTTCCTCGCATTGCAGCAGCAGGATGTCGGGGCAGCCCAAGCTGTCCGGCGGGCAGGAGGCCTGCAGTTTTTTCTCGATATGGCGCACCGTGTCGTAACCAAAATAGCCCGCAAGACCGCCGCAAAAGCGCGGCAGGCCCGGACGCAGGGCCACCTTGAAGCGCTTCTGATAGGCGGCGATGAAATCGAGCGGATTGGCGCTCGACGTTTCCACCACCACGCCGTCGCTCACCACCTCGGTGCGCGCGTCAGCGCCAAAGCCGCTGCTGCGCAACAGCGTGCGCGCCGGCAGGCCGATAAAGCTGTAGCGGCCAAAACGCTCGCCGCCAACCACCGATTCCAGCAGGAAGCTGTGCCTGCCGCCCTCTTTCGAGTGGGCCAGTTTCAGGTACAGCGAGAGCGGCGTCTCCAGATCGGCAAAGGCTTCCGCCAGCAGCGGGATC
>CAIMBE010000121.1 GCA_903839085.1 uncultured beta proteobacterium
CAAGCAGCTCGATCGCGGCGCCCGCGTCACCGAACTGCTCAAGCAGGCCCAGTACAGCCCCCTGCCGATCTCCCTGATGGCCGCCACGCTGTTTGCCGTGAACAAGGGCTACCTGGACGATGTCGCCATCAACAAGGTGCTCGCTTTCGAGCACGGCGTGCACGGCTATTTGCGCGACAAGCATGCCGCCTTGCTGACCCGGATGGAAGCCGAAAGGGCCATGAGCAAGGAATCCGAGGCTGAACTCGATGCCGCTGTCGCGGCCTTCAAGAAGTCGTTCGCTTAAAGGCGATCGCGGCAAGGGATACAGAAAATGCAAAAGTATGATTTTTCGTCAACGCGAGGCGGCAGGCCGTGTTGCCGCGTCGCCTGCGCTCCTCGCAATGACAGATCCATGCTGGAGTGCCAGCAGTGGGGCAATGGATTGCCGCGCTTCGCTCGCAATGACGATTCGGTATATCAGCAATTTCCTGCTCCCTAACAGCGAAGGAACTCCTCATGGCAACAGGCAAGGAAATACGCGGCAAGATCAAGAACTTCGAGAGCACGAAGAAGATCACCAAGGCCATGGAAATGATTTCCGTGTCCAAGATGCGCAAGGCGCAGGACCGCATGCGCGCGGCGCGACCCTACGCCGAGCGCGTGCGCAATATCGCCGCCAATCTGGGCGAGGCCAATCCCGAATACGTTCACGCCTTCATGAAGCCCAACGACGCCAAGGTGGCGGGCATGATCATCGTCACAACCGACAAGGGCCTGTGCGGTGGCCTGAACACCAATCTTCTGCGCAGCGTGACCAACAAGCTGCGCGAACTGCAGGCAGCCGGCGTGTCGGTGCAGGCGGTGGCGATCGGCAACAAGGGCTTTGGCTTTCTGAACCGCATCGGCGCCAAGGTCGTCTCGCACGTGACGCACCTTGGCGACAGGCCGCATCTGGAGCGCCTGATCGGCCCGGTCAAGGTCTTGCTCGATGCCTACGCCAGGGGCGAGATCAACGCCGTCTACCTGTCCTACACCCGCTTCATCAACACGATGCGCCAGGAAGTGGTGCTGGACCAGCTGCTGCCGCTGTCGGCCGCCAGAATGCAGGCGGAAACCCTGGCCAGCGAGCGCGCCACTGGCGCCAAGCACGGTTGGGATTACATCTACGAGCCCGACGCGCAGGCCGTCATCGACGAGCTGCTGGTGCGCTATGTCGAGGCGCTGGTATACCAGTCGGTGGCCGAGAACATGGCCTCCGAGCATGCCGCGCGCATGGTGGCCATGAAGGCTGCCACGGACAACGCGGGTAACGTGATTGGCGAACTGAAACTGGTCTACAACAAGACCCGTCAGGCGGCGATCACCAAAGAATTGTCGGAGATCGTCTCCGGGGCTGCGGCGATTGGGGCTTAGGCCCGGCAGATGCAAGCAGCAGGCAAGATTTAAATTTATCGGAGCAAAGCGAAATGGCCCAGGAAAACACACAAGCGAACGCCGGCGTTCGGGGAAAAATTGTCCAGTGCATTGGCGCGGTGGTGGACGTCGAGTTTCCACGCGACCAGATGCCACGGATCTACGACGCGCTCAAGCTCGAAGGCACCGCGTTGACGCTCGAGGTGCAGCAGCAGCTCGGCGACGGCATTGTGCGCACCATTGCGCTGGGCTCCAGCGACGGTCTGCGTCGCGGCCTGATGGTGTCCAACACCGCGCACCCGATCATGGTGCCGGTTGGCAAGGCGACGCTGGGGCGCATCATGGACGTGCTGGGCACGCCGATCGATGAGCGCGGGCCGGTCAACTCCGAACTGCATGCCTCGATTCACCGCAAGGCGCCGACCTACGACGAGCTCAGCCCGTCGCAGGAACTGCTCGAAACCGGCATCAAGGTGATCGACCTGGTGTGCCCGTTTGCCAAGGGCGGCAAGGTCGGCCTGTTCGGCGGCGCCGGCGTCGGCAAGACCGTGAACATGATGGAGCTGATCAACAACATTGCCAAGGCGCACTCCGGCCTGTCGGTGTTCGCCGGCGTCGGCGAGCGCACGCGCGAAGGCAATGACTTCTATCACGAGATGATGGACTCGGGCGTGGTCAACAGCAAGAACCTGGGCGAGTCCAAGGTCGCGATGGTGTACGGCCAGATGAACGAGCCCCCGGGCAACCGCCTGCGCGTGGCGCTGACCGGCCTGACCATCGCCGAGTCGTTCCGCGACGAAGGCAAGGACGTGCTGTTCTTCGTCGACAACATCTACCGTTTCACGCTCGCCGGCACCGAGGTCTCGGCGCTGCTCGGGCGCATGCCTTCTGCGGTGGGTTACCAGCCCACGCTGGCCGAGGAAATGGGCCGCCTGCAGGAGCGCATCACCTCCACCAAGGTCGGCTCGATCACCTCGATCCAGGCGGTTTACGTGCCGGCCGATGACTTGACCGACCCCTCGCCCGCCACCACCTTCGCCCACCTCGACTCCACCGTGGTGCTGAGCCGTGACATCGCATCGCTGGGCATCTACCCGGCGGTGGACCCGCTCGACTCGACCAGCCGCCAGCTCGATCCGTTGGTGGTCGGTGCCGACCACTACGAAACCGCGCGCGCCGTGCAGGGCACGCTGCAGCGCTACAAGGAACTGCGTGACATCATCGCGATCCTGGGCATGGACGAACTGGCGCCCGAAGACAAGCTGGCCGTGGCCCGCGCCCGCAAGATCCAGCGTTTCCTGTCGCAGCCCTTCCACGTCGCCGAGGTCTTCACCGGCACGCCCGGCAAGTACGTCAGCCTGGCCGAGACCATCCGCGGCTTCAAGATGATCGTGGCCGGCGAGTGCGACCATTTGCCGGAGCAGGCCTTCTACATGGTCGGCACGATCGACGAAGCTTTCGAGAAGGCGAAGAAAGTCTAGTATGAAGACCATCCACGTCGATGTGGTCAGTGCCGAAGAGTCCATCTTCTCCGGCGAGGCACGTTTTGTCGCCTTGCCCGGTGAAGCCGGCGAGCTTGGCATCTACCCGCGCCATACCCCCCTGATCACGCGCATCAAGGCCGGCTCAGTCCGCATTGAGCAGGCCGATGGCAGCGAAGAGTTCATTTTCGTGGCCGGCGGCATCCTCGAGGTGCAGCCCAACTGCGTCACCGTGCTGTCCGACACCGCCATCCGCGGCAAGGATCTCGATGACGAGAAGGCCAACGCGGCCAAGCTCGCCGCCGAGGAAGCCATCAAGAATGCCAAGACCGATATCGATCTTGCAAAGGCCGCCGCTGAACTGGCAGTGATGGCGGCGCAGATCGCCGCACTGCGCAAATACCGCCAGAAAAAGTAGTCCACGTCGACAGCCAGGCTGCCCGTTTTGCACGGCAGCATTCCTTGCTTGAGTTTGGTACACTGAAG
>CAIMBE010000122.1 GCA_903839085.1 uncultured beta proteobacterium
CTGTCCAGCAAGCGCAACACCTGCTGGCCATAGGCCTCCAGCTTCTTGACGCCAAGGCCGCTGATGCCCTGCAGATCTTCCAGCGACTGCGGCGCGTTCTGCGCGATGGCCGCCAGCGTGGCATCGTGAAAAATCACGTAGGCCGGCAGGTTGTGCTCCTTCGCCACTTCGGCACGCCATGACTTGAGCGCCAGGTAGCGACTCTGTGCCTGCTCGTCCAACGCCGCGGCCAGCTTGACAGGCACTCTGGCGCTGTCGCGTTTGGCTTTGCGCGGCGCGGGCGTGGAGACCGACTCGCGCAGGCGCACCGCCAGCTCGCCCCTGAGCACGGCGCGCGAGGCGTCGGTCAGCTGCAGCGTGTTGAAGGCCTGGGCGTCGATGGCGACCGCGCCGATCGCGATCAGCTGGCGCAGCACGGCGCGCAACTGGACCTCGCTGAACTCGGCACCGATGCCGAAAGTGCTCAGGGTGTCGTGCCGGCGCTGCAGCACCTTCTCGGTGCTCTTGCCGCGCAGGATGTCGGTGATGTGCACCGCGCCGTAGCTGATGCCGTCGTGCTGCTGCACGCGGTAGATCGTGCTCAGCAGTTTGCGCGCCGCGTCGGTGCCGTCCCACACCGCCGGCGGCTGCAAACAATTGTCGCAACAGGCCCCCACCCTTGCCACTTCGTGTGCTGCGCTGCCCCCCGAGCGGGCCGTGCCTTGCTTGGGTCGGCCCGGCGCGGCGGCGTCGGCTCCGTAGGTTTCGCCGAAGTAGGCCAGCAGGCGCACGCGGCGGCAGTCGGTGGCCTCGGCCAGTCCCAGCAGGGCGTCGAGCTTGCCGCGCAGGCCCTGCTTGAACTCCTCCTCGGCCGGGCTCTCGTCGATCATGCGCCGCTGGTTCACCACGTCCTGCAATCCGTAGCACATCCAGGCATCGGCCGGCTCGCCGTCGCGCCCGGCGCGCCCCGTTTCCTGGTAATAGCCCTCTATGTTTTTCGGCATGTCCAGGTGCGCCACAAAGCGCACGTCGGGCTTGTCGATGCCCATGCCAAAGGCAATGGTGGCCACCATCACGATGCCCTCGTCGCGCAGAAACCGGTCCTGATTGGCCTGACGCACCTTGTTGTCCAGACCGGCGTGGTAAGGCAGCGCCGCAATGCCCGCGTCGCACAGCAGGCTGGCCACTTCCTCGACCCGCTTGCGCGCCTGGCAGTAGACGATGCCGGCGTCGCCCGGATGCTCGTGCGAGATGAAGCGCAGCAGTTGCTGCGTGGCCTCGCGCTTTTCGACAATCGTGTAGCTGATGTTGGGTCGATCGAAGCTGCTGACAAACTGGCGCGCCGCCTGCAGTTGCAGGCGCTCCAGAATGTCGGCGCGCGTCAGGGTGTCAGCGGTCGCCGTCAGCGCCATGCGCGGCACGCTGGCATAGCGCTCGTGCAGGACCGTCAGCGCGCGGTACTCGGGCCGGAAATCATGGCCCCACTGGCTGACGCAATGCGCCTCGTCGATCGCAAACAGGCTCAGCAGGCCGCGCTCGTGCAGCGAGTCGAGCTGCGCCAGAAAGCGCGGCGTCGTGACGCGCTCCGGCGCCGCATACAGCAGGGTCACGTCGCCGCGCAGCAGGCGTCGCTCAACCTGGGTCGCCTCCTCGCCGCTGAGAGTCGAGTTGAGAAAGGCGGCGTCAACACCGGCTTCGTGCAGGGCGCCGACCTGGTCGTGCATCAGCGCGATCAGCGGCGAGATCACGAGCGTGACGCCCTGGCCGGCGCGCTGGCGCGCGATCGCCGGAATCTGGTAACACAGCGATTTGCCGCCGCCGGTCGGCATCAGCACCAGCGCGTCCTCACCCGACAGCACGTGCTCGATGATGGCTTGCTGCGGTCCGCGGAACTCACGGTAGCCAAAGACTTCTTGAAGGATATTCTGGATGGACAAGATAAGGGCGACTTCGCGTCAAAGAACAGAACCGGATTGTCCCACTCACCGCAAGAGACCCTCTTTGCTTCCTACAATAGCGGCCTATGAAAGCTCTTGTTTACACCCGCGGCCAGGCCCTGCCGGAAATTCTGCGCGAACGCATCGCCGTGCTCGACGGCGCCATGGGCACCATGATCCAGCGCTTCAAGCTGGGTGAGGCGCAGTACCGGGGCGAACGCTTCAAGGACTTTGGCAAAACCCCAGGTCAGCACAAGGACGTCAAGGGCAACAACGAGTTGCTGTCGCTGACGCGCCCGGACGTCATCAGCAGCATCCACGAGCGCTATCTGGCGGCCGGCGCCGACCTGATCGAGACCAACACCTTTGGCGCCACTTCAGTCGCGCAGGCCGACTACGACATGGCCGATCTGGCCAGCGAGATGAACCTGGTCTCGGCGCGGCTGGCGCGCAGCGCCTGCGACAAGTTCTCGACCCCCGCAAAACCGCGTTTTGTACTGGGTGCGCTCGGGCCGACGCCGAAAACCGCGAGCATCAGCCCCGATGTGAACGACCCCGGCGCGCGCAACGTCAATTTCGAGCAGTTGCGCGCCGCCTACCATGAGCAGGTCCAGGCGCTGGTGCGCGGCGGCGCCGACGCGCTGCTGGTGGAGACGATTTTCGACACCCTGAACGCCAAGGCGGCCCTGTTCGCGATTGACGAGTATTTCGAGCAATCCGGTGAATGCCTGCCGATCATCATCAGCGGCACCGTGACCGATGCTTCCGGGCGCCTCCTGTCGGGCCAGACCGTGACCGCCTTCTGGTACAGCGTGCGCCATGCGCGGCCGCTGGCGGTCGGCCTGAACTGCGCGCTCGGCGCCGCACTGATGCGCCCCTATCTGCAGGAACTCGCGCGCGTGGCGCCCGACACCTTCATCAGCTGCTACCCCAACGCCGGCCTGCCCAATCCGATGAGCGACACCGGCTTTGATGAAACACCGGCCGACACCAGCCGCCTGCTGCACGAGTTTGCTGCCGAGGGTCTGGTCAACATCGTAGGCGGCTGCTGCGGCACCACGCCCGAGCACATTGCGGCCATCGGCGCGCTTGTGCAGGGGCTGCCGGCACGTCCGCTGCAGCGGGCGCTTTTCTACCGGGAAGCGGCCTGATCCGCGTCGCCCACGCACGATTTCGCTGGACACGCTACAGTCGGGGCGCACCGGACTATTTATTGGCGCAGAGGGGGCAGGCCATGGCACAAAAAACTGAAAGCGCGACGCTTCAACAGCTGCTGGAACGGCTGCCGACAGATGTGGCGGCGAGCTTTTCCGCTGCGCAGATGGCCGCGCTTGAGACCCTGTGGGGCCACGAGCACGGGGCGAAGAATCACCCGGTCGACATGCGAATGCGCTTTGGCGTCGGCAGCAAGCGCTTCTACGCCGTGCTCCTGGCGGGGCCGGAAAGCAGGCCGGGCGCGCGGCGCTGCTACGAAATGTCGAAGCTGGCCTATGCGTTGACCGTGGTCGCGGTGCTTGGCCTGTTTTCGCTGCAGGCCATCTTTCTGCGCCACGTCTTCTGACCCGCCCGCCATCGGCAGGCGGCGCGGCAAGGCCGGATGCCGAGCCCGATTCCCCCTTAAAATTGCCGCATCCAAGGAGCGTTGCAGCGGGTTAAACGACCCGTCAGGCTTGGATCACGCCAACGACGCTCACCTGCTTTGTTCCATTTACAGGTGAGATGCATGTCCGACACCCTTGTTCCCCCGATGCGACTGGCCGGCCTGGAGCCGGTCCTCATTGGCGCTGCCCAGCCCGATGACGATGGCACCCAAGGCGGGTCTGCGAAGGCTACCTTTGTCAACATCGGTGAGCGCACCAACGTCACCGGCTCCAAGGTCTTTGCGCGCATGATCCTGAACGGCGAGTTCGAGCAGGCGCTGGCGGTGGCGCGCCAGCAGGTCGAAAACGGCGCGCAGATCATCGACATCAACATGGACGAGGCCATGCTCGACAGCCAGGCCGCCATGGTGCGCTTCCTGAACCTGATCGCCAGCGAACCCGACATTTCGCGCGTGCCGGTGATGATCGATTCCTCCAAATGGAGCGTGATCGAGGCCGGCCTGCGCTGCGTGCAGGGCAAACCGGTGGTCAACTCGATCAGCATGAAGGAAGGCGTGGCGGAGTTCAAACGCCAGGCGCGGTTGCTGCGACGTTATGGCGCGGCGGCGGTGGTGATGGCTTTCGATGAGCAGGGCCAGGCCGACAGCTACCAGCGCAAGATCGACATCTGCCAGCGCGCCTACCGCATCCTGGTCGACGAGGTGGATTTCCCGCCCGAGGACATCATTTTCGACCCCAACATCTTTGCCATCGCCACCGGCATCGAGGAGCACAACAACTACGCCGTCGATTTCATCAACGCGACGCGCTGGATCAAGCAGAACCTGCCGGGCGCCAAGGTGTCGGGCGGCGTGTCGAACGTCTCGTTCAGTTTCCGCGGCAACGACCCGGTGCGCGAGGCGATCCACACCGTGTTCCTGTACCACGCGATTGCCGCCGGCATGGACATGGGCATCGTCAACGCCGGCATGGTCGGCGTCTATGACGAGCTCGAACCCGTGCTGCGCGAGCGCGTTGAGGACGTGGTGCTGAACCGGCGCGCCGATGCCGGCGAACGCCTGGTCGAGATTGCCGAGAACGCCAAGGGTGCGGCGCGCGACGAGGGCCGGCGACTGGAGTGGCGCGGTACGCCCGAACATCCGGTGAGCGTCGAGCAGCGCCTGAGCCACGCCATGGTGCACGGCATCACCGACTTCATCACGGCGGACACCGAGGAGGCCTACCAGAACGTGCTTGCCAAGGGCGGGCGGCCGCTGCACGTGATCGAAGGCCCGCTGATGGCGGGCATGAACATCGTCGGCGACCTGTTCGGCCAGGGCAAGATGTTCCTGCCGCAGGTGGTGAAAAGCGCACGCGTCATGAAGCAGGCGGTGGCGCAGCTGATCCCCTACATCGAGGAAGAAAAGCGCCTGGACGAGGCCGCCGGGCGCGATGTGCGGACCAAGGGCAAGATCGTGATGGCCACCGTCAAGGGCGACGTGCACGACATCGGCAAGAACATCGTCACCGTGGTGCTCCAGTGCAACAACTTCGATGTCGTCAACATGGGCGTCATGGTCCCCTGCCACGAGATCCTGGCGCGCGCCAAGGCAGAGGGCGCCGACATCATCGGCCTGTCGGGCCTGATCACCCCAAGCCTGGAGGAGATGCAGTATGTGGCCGGCGAAATGCAGAAGGACGCGCACTTTCGCCTGAAGAAGATTCCGCTGTTGATCGGCGGCGCCACCACCTCGCGCGTGCACACCGCAGTCAAGATCGCGCCGCATTACGAGGGGCCGGTGGTCTATGTGCCCGATGCCTCGCGAAGCGTCAGCGTGGCGCAGGGCCTGCTGTCGGACCAGGTCGCCGGTTACGTCGCCGAACTCGACGCCGACTACGAGCGGGTGCGCCGGCAGCACGCCGGCAAGAAGCAGGCCCCGCTCTGGAGCCTGGAGCGCGCGCGCAGCAACAAGACGCCGCTCGACTGGTCGCGCCACACGCCGACGCGGCCGAAGTTTCTGGGTCGGCGCGTCTTCAGGAATTTCGATCTGGGCGAGCTCGCCCGATTCGTCGACTGGGGCCCGTTTTTCCAGACCTGGGACCTGGCCGGTGCGTTTCCCGCGATCCTCAAGGACGATGTGGTGGGCGCCGAAGCCGCCCGGGTCTATGCCGACGGCCAGGCGATGCTGAAGAAGCTGATCGAGGGCCGCTGGCTGACGGCCAACGCCGTGATCGGCCTGTACCCCGCCAATTCGGTGCGTGACGACGACATCGAGTTCTACACCGACGAGGCGCGCTCGCAGGTCGCGCTGACCTGGTACGGCCTGCGCCAGCAGGGCGAGAAGCAGCTGATTGACGGCGTGCTGCGTCCCAGTCGCTGCCTGGCCGACTTTGTCGCGCCCAGGGGCGTCGCGGCCGACTACGCCGGCCTCTTCGCGCTGACCAGCGGCATCGGCGTCGACAAGCGCGAACAGGTGTTCGAGGCCGCGCACGACGACTACTCGGCGATCCTGCTCAAGTCGCTGGCCGACCGGCTGGCCGAGGCCTTCGCCGAATGCCTGCACCAGCGCGTGCGCACCGACCTCTGGGGCTATGCACCGCAGGAGGCGCTGGCAACGCAAGAACTGATCGCTGAAAAATACCAGGGCATCCGCCCGGCCCCGGGCTACCCGGCGTGCCCGGATCACAGCGTCAAGCAGGACATGTTCGGGCTGCTGCAGTGCGAGGAGATTGGCATGGGCCTGACCGAAAGCCTGGCCATGACGCCGGCCGCCAGCGTGAGCGGCTTCTACCTCGGACACCCCGAGAGTTGCTATTTCAACGTCGGTAAGATTGGTGAGGACCAGCTCCGGGATATGGCTGGGAGGCGCCAGCTCAGCGAGACGGTACTGCAGCGTTTGCTAGCACCGATCTTGTAGTCAATGGATTGCCGCGCCCTGCGGGCTCGCAATGACGCGGAATTGTCATCGCGACTGCCGCGTCGCTTTGCTCCTCGCAGTGACGGCCAGCGTGGCGATCCATGCAATCAACTTGCCAGTGCGTAACGCTGCGCCAGCATCAACGCAATCACACCGACCATGCTCATCGCCAGCAGCAACCAAAGTGCCTGCGTGTAGCCACTGGCTGGCGTCCAGAGCATGCCGACCATCAATGGCGCGGCGGCGCGCGCCAGGGCCAGCGGCAAACCGAGCGCGCCGTTCAGGCTGGCCACATGCTGCTGGCTCACGTACTGCGCCATCGCCGTCCCCTTGACAATCGTCAGCATCCCGTTGCCCATGCCGTACAGCAGCACGAAGAGCCACACCAGCCAGCTTTGCCGGCCGCCGAAAAAAGGGACGGCCAGAAGGACGATCAAGCCCAGCGGCAGCAGACAGGGAATCAGGCGGTTTGCGAGGTGAACGTCAAAATAGTGCTCGAAGAAGAACAGCAGCAATCTGCCCACGACCTGGATCGCGCCGATGCTCGCCGGAATCGCGATCACCCAGGCCTCGCCCATGCCGCTTTCGCGCAGCAGGCTGACCATGTGCGCCGGCAGCGCAGTCGTCACCGCCATCATCAGCATCACGAACACGCCGATCATAAGGAAGGGGGCGCTGCGCACCAGGCGCAGCACCTCTTTTGAGTCGGGTCGATGGCCGGGGCCGGTCGCGCGCGCTGCGCACGGCGCGCCGCGCAGGCTCCATGCGTGCAGCGGCGCGCACAGCAGGAAGTGAAAGGCGCACAGGCTGACCAGCGCCTGGCGCCAGCCCCAGTTCGTCATCAGCCAGGCGGTGAAGGGAATGAACACGGTGCTGGCGAGCCCGCCGAGAAAGGTCATGAAGATGATGGCGCGCCGAAAGTCATTCGGGAAGCGGCGCGTCACGATAGCGAACACCGGCGAATACAGGATCGCCGCCATGGCCGCCCCGAGCGCGGCCCAGACGGCATAGAAGCCGGCGATGCTGGTCACGCTGGCGTGCAGCAGAAGGCAGGCACCAGCCAGCAGCGAGCCGCTGGTCATCACCAGGCGCTCGTGGCCGGCGTCGATCCAGCGCCCCACCGGATACGCCATCAGGCCTTCAACCAGCAGGGCCAGGCTGAACGCGAGGGAAGACTGCGCGCGACTCAGGCCCAGTTCCTGCTCGACCGGTGACAGAAGAAGTGAAAAAGTGTAAAACACGCTGCCCCAGCTGATCAACTGCGCCAGCGACAGCCAGCCAACCAGCCCGCGGTCGTGCTCAACGTGGTTTTCCATTGGGGGATTATGGCAAAGCGGTGTTACAACTGGTAACCCGATCTAAGGGTTTCACCCGAACGCCGCGACGCAAGGGCAACCGTAAGCTGCTGGCTTGCACCTCCTGAAAACAAGCCATGAGTTGGAAGATATCGAAATTCACGACCAGCCTGATGGGTCTGCTGAGCGAAGCGACGACCGATCGCGCTGCGAAGAGTCGCGTTGAGGCGATCCGCGTTTTGATGCTGGACCAGCTTGCCGACCTCGGGCTGAGCCAGAGGCTCTCGCGGGTGCGCAGCCGGATCCAGGGCGCCTCCGACGTCCAGGCGCTCTGGTATTTGCGAAGCGATGTCATGCTGCTGCTGGCCGAGGCCCACGGCGAACCGGCCGCCGCCGGGCGCCTGGCCGACATCAGCGAGAAGTTCCGCGGCCTGCTGCCGGCCGCGCAGAAATCACGCCCCAGCCGCCTGCATAAGTGAGCGGCGGTATTGCATGGCCTCGGCCACATGCGCGAGCGCGATGCTGCGCGCCGCGGCCAGATCGGCGATCGTGCGCGCGACCCGCAGCGCCCGATGCGTGCTTCGCCCCGACCAGCCCAGGCGCGCTGCCGCGCTGGCCAAGAAACTGGCGGCAGCGTCGTCGAGCAGCAGTTGCGCCTCCATATCCTGTCCTTGCAGCGCCTGGTTGAGCTTGCCCTGGCGCGCGATGGAGCGATCGCGCGCCGCCGCGCAGCGCGCACGGATGGGCGCGCTCGATTCGCCCGGTCCGGCTTGCAGCAGGTCTGCCGCCGCCACCGCCGGCACCTCGACATGCAGGTCGATGCGATCGAGCAGGGGACCGCTGAGCCGGCCCTGGTAGCGCGCCACCTGGTCGGGTGTGCAGCGGCAGGTCCGCTGCGCCGATCCGAGGTAGCCGCAGGGGCAGGGATTCATGGCGCCGATCAGTTGAAAGCGCGCCGGAAACTCGCAACGCCGCGCGGCCCGCGAGATCGTGATGCTGCCGCTTTCGAGCGGTTCGCGCAGGGCTTCAAGCGCGGCGCGCGGGAACTCGGGCAACTCGTCGAGGAACAGCACACCGTGGTGTGCCAGCGAGATCTCGCCCGGTCGCGGCGGCGAGCCGCCGCCGACCAGCGCGATGGCGCTGGCCGTATGGTGCGGACTGCAGGTCGGCCGCTGCGCCCAGCGCGCCAGCGCGAAGCGCCCGCCCAGGCTGGCCACCGCGGCGCTTTGCAGCGCCTCATCGGTCGTCATGGGCGGCAGCAGGCCGGCAAAGCGCTGCGCCAGCATCGACTTGCCGGCTCCGGGCGGCCCCATCATGAGCAGGCTGTGACCACCGGCAGCGGCGATCTCGAGCGAGCGCCGTGCAGCCGCCTGACCCTTGACATCGGCCATGTCGGCGTACTGCGCGGCAATCGGCCGCGACACGGCGCTGACGCGCGACCAGCCGGGCGCCGGCTCGGCTGGCGCGGCATCGGGGGCTTGCGGCAGAAACTGGCGCACGACATCGAGCAGATGGCAGGCGCGGTAGACACAGGCGTCGGGCACCAGGGCCGCTTCTTCGGCGCTGTCGGGCGGCAGCACGAGCCGGGTCGACAGGCGCGCAGCGTGCAGCGCCAGGCTCATGGCCAGCGCGCCCCGCACCGGTCGCAGTTGACCCGACAAAGACAGTTCCCCGGCAAATTCATGACCCGCCAGCCGGGCCGGATCGATCTGTCCGCTGGCGGCCAGGATGCCCAGCGCGATGGGCAGGTCGAAGCGCCCCGAATCCTTGGGCAGGTCGGCCGGCGCCAGGTTGACGGTGATGCGCTTGTTGTGAGGAAATTCCAGCGCCGAGTTCTGTATCGCCGAGCGCACGCGCTCGCGCGCCTCCTTGACTTCGACATCGGCCAGCCCCACCAGCGTGAAGCTCGGCAGCCCGTTGGCCAGGTGCACTTCAACCGTCACGGCGGCGGCTTCGAGCCCGAGCAGGGCGCGGCTTTGCACCAAAGACAAACTCATCGAGGTTCCTCTCCAAAAGGGTGCGCCAAAATTTGCCGGGCGTCCGCAGCGGCGCACCAAGGCAGTGCCGCCTGTTTTTTTATACAGCCATCTTAACGCGCGCCCGATGATTCGGTGCACACAGGGCAAGAAGGGGGGCGGCCAGGGGTCTGGCACGGTCTGTGCGTAGAGCACTCATCCCTCAACCTTCCTGGAGTACTTTATGAAGCTCAAAATCAAATCCGCGCTGGTCCTTGGCACCCTGTTGACGGGCACCGTCGTGATGGCTCAAACCAAGGCCCCGGAGCCTGACTACACACTGTCCTACAACGTTGGCGCCATCAGCGACTACCGCTTCCGCGGCATTGCGCAGACGACCTTCAACCCGGCACTGCAGGCGGGCCTCGATTTCGCGCACAAGAGCGGTCTTTACCTGGGTGCGTGGGGTTCCAGCATCAAGTGGATCAAGGATTACGTCGGCGCCACCGAGGGTTCGCTCGAGCTTGACCTGTACGGCGGCTACAAGGGCGAGATCAGCAAGGACCTGGGCTTTGACGTCGGCGTCATCGCCTACCAGTACCCCGGTAATACGGCGGCCAAGGTGGCCGGTTTTGCCAACGCCAACACGACCGAGGTCTATGGCGCGCTGAGCTACGGCGTGCTGACCGCCAAATACAGCTACAGCACCAGCAACTTCATCGCCAACAGCAACAGTTCGGGCAGCGCCTACGTTGAGGTGGCTGCCACGTTTGATCTCGGCGACGGCTACACGCTGACGCCGCACGTCGGCCACCAGACCATTCCGAATCAGTCCGTCAGCGGCGACTACACCGACTACGCGCTGACCCTGGCCAAGGATTTCGGCAACGGCTTGAGCGCCACGCTTGCCGCCATCGGAACCAATGCCGGCGACGCTTTTTACAAAGTCGGCAGCTATGACAACCTGGGCAAGAGCACCCTGGCGGTCGGCCTCAAGTACAGCTTCTGATGACGCCCTGTCATCACCTTCCAAGGAGAACGCATGAAACTCATCACTGCCATCATCAAACCCTTCAAGCTCGACGAGGTGCGCGAAGCGCTCTCGGCGATCGGCGTGCAGGGCATCACGGTCACTGAAGTCAAGGGCTTCGGCCGTCAAAAAGGTCACACCGAGTTGTACCGGGGCGCCGAGTACGTGGTCGACTTTTTGCCCAAGGTCAAGGTCGAAGCCGCGGTCGCCACTGAACTGGTCGAGCGCGTCATCGAAGCGATTGAGGGCGCTGCCCGCACCGGCAAGATCGGCGACGGCAAGATCTTTGTCTACGACCTCGAACAGGTCGTCCGTATCCGCACCGGCGAGACCGGCAAGGAAGCGCTCTAACCCGACCATGAGAACATCGCCATGAAAAAACTATTCGCCTCCCTCATCCTGGGTCTGAGCCTGCTCGCCAGCGGCAGCGCAGCCCTCGCCCAGACACCCGCCGCATCGGCGCCTGCCACCGCGCCCGATGCCGCCCAGGCCGCTTCCGCGCCTGC
>CAIMBE010000123.1 GCA_903839085.1 uncultured beta proteobacterium
GGCAGCTGGCCGGGTGCCGATTGGCCGGCGCCAATGGCAAAGGTCAGGGCAGAGCCAAAGGCCCAGCCAAAAAGCCGTGTCAGCGAGCCGTAGGCACCCATCGACATGCTGATCAGGGGAATGTCGAGTTTCTGACTCGACTGCAAGGTGGCGCTCAGCAGTGTCAGCACATCTTCCATTGCGCCTGGCATGACCGCCACCTTGGCCACATCGGCACCGAACTCCTGTGCCTGCAGAAACCGCTGGTTCAGCAGCTCGATCGGCGGCGTCGAGTGGAAATCATGAAAGGACAGAATCAGCCCGACATGCCCGGCCTTTGACATCGCACGCACCTGACGGACATGCTCGGGATCGTTGCCCATCTCGAAATCGACAAAGTCAACCTGGCCGCTGCGGCAGACGGCGCCGTACAGCGCGACGACCTGCTCTTCAGTCAGATCGATCCTCGCACCTCCTTCCCGGACGCAGCGTCGGGTGAACAGCAGCGGGATGCCGGCAGCGGCCTGCTTGATTCGTGCAGCCAGGTCCAGCACTGCGCCGGGATTGCCGATGCCTTCGAAAAAATCGACGCGCCACTCAAGCAGGTCGGGCTTGAGCGCCACCAGGAGCTGCACTTCAGACAGCACCTCCCGGCTGCTGCGCCCCACCAGCGGGGTGCAGACAGCGGGGAACTTTTCGCCACCCAGGGGCTGGCCTCTCAGCATGATCGGTTTGCCCAATTGCATGTCACATTCCCTTTCAAAACAACAACGGCTCAGGCCCGGTGCCATGGAGCCAGCACTGTACGACAAACCCGTGCCGTGCCGCCGGCAGCGGATCAGTGCGTCACATAGCCCATGGTCTGCGGCAGCCACAGCACAAGCTGCGGGAACAGCGTGAGCAGCAGGAGCGAGAGCAGCAGCAGGGCGGTGAACGGCAGGCCCTCGCGCACCATGTCCCTGAGCCGGATGCCGGTCAGCGCGTTGGTGACGAACAGCAGCATGCCAAAGGGTGGCGTCACCAGACCGATCATCATGTTGACCACCACCACGACGCCAAAGTGCACCAGGTCCAGGCCCAGCAGCCGGGCGGCCGGGATCAGCATCGGCACAAACACCAGCAGCATGACCGAGACGTCGAGAAAACAGCCCAGCACCAGGAACACGGCGTTGACCAGCAGCAGGAAGGGCAGCTGGCCCAGTTGCAGGCCATTGACCCATTGCGCCAGCTGATTCGGGATGCCCTCGGCGGCAAAGGCGTAGTTGAGCAGGTAGGCCGAGGCGATGATCATGGTGATGACGGCGCTCGAACGCAGCGACTCCAGCGTCACCGCGTACAGCGCGGCGGGTGAAAACGCGCGGTAGACGCCGGCGGCCAGAATCAGCGCGTGCAGGGCGGCCACGGCAGCGGCCTCGGTCGGCGTGAAGACACCCGAGTAGATGCCCGCCAGCAGGACCACCGGCAGTGTCAGCGGCAGCAGGCCGCGCAGCACGATGCCGGGCAGTTCGGCGGCGGCGATCGGGTCATCCTTGGGCATGTTGCGACGCGTGGCGATGATGTGCACCCCGATCATCAGCAGCGCGGCAATCAGCAGACCCGGCACCACGCCGCCCAGAAAGAGGGCACCGACCGAGGTGCCCGAGACCAGCGCATAGATCACCATCGGGATCGACGGCGGGATGATCGGGCCGATGGTGGCGCTCGCCACCACCACGGCCCCCGCGAAGCCCGGCGTGTATTCGGGCTTCTTTAGCATCTGCCTGATCGTCACCAGGCCCGGGCCGGCGGCATCGGCAATGGCGCTGCCGCTCATGCCCGAGAAGATCACGCTGACCAGAATGTCCACCTGCGCCAGGCCGCCGCGCATGCGCCCCACCAGCACGCGCGAGAAGTCGAAGAGCCGCTCGCTGATGGTGCCGGCGTTCATCAGATTGGCCGCGAACACAAACAGCGGAACCGCCAGCAGCACGTAGCCGTTGTACAGGCCGTTGAGCACCTGCTCGGCCGCCAGCCCGAGGTCCTGCCCCTTGACGATCAGGTAGGCAATGCCGCTGGCCAGCATGGCAAAGGCGATCGGCGCGCGTAGCAGCATGCCCGCAACCAGCACACCAAGCAGGGTGCCCAGCGCGGCGCTCACAGGTGGTTCCGCCAGTCGCGGCCCAGCAGTCGGTAGAAGCGCCAGGCGTAGCGCAGCGCCAGGGCCAGCAGCAACAGGGCAAAGGGCGCGAAGACCCAGTTGAAGGGCAGGCCCAGCACCGGCGTCGACTCGCGGCGCATGAAGTGGATGTAGTCGAGCGAGCCCGGCAAACCCCAGGCGGCCAGCCCGCCGATCAGGGCGCAGGCGGCCAGCGCCATCACGCGCTGCAGGCGCGGACCGGCCTTCTGGTACAGCAGGTCGAAGGCGACGTTTTCACGGTCCCTGCAGACCAGCGCGGCGCCCCACAGAATGGCCCACAAATAGAGGATGACGGCCGCCTCGTCGGTCCAGGCCAGCGGCCGATTGAGGCCAAAGCGCGCCAGCACCTGCACCACAAACACCAGGAACAGCAGGGCGAACAGCAACACGCCAAAGGCATTGGCCGCCGCTGTCATTGCGAGCGAAGCGCGGCAATCCAGAGCGAGTGGATTGCCGCGCTTCGCTCGCAATGACGGAAAGAAATGTCGCAATGACGGAAAGAAATGTCGCAATGACGGAAAC
>CAIMBE010000124.1 GCA_903839085.1 uncultured beta proteobacterium
CGATGGCGCGCGCCACCAGATCTTCGGAGTCGACCTGGGCGCCCAGGTTGATGGCGCGGATCTGGTGGTAGCTCTCGAGCCCCTTGTGGCCGTTGAAGCCCTTCATGTTCATGATGGCGTCGATGCCCACGGTGTGGGCGTCGGTCTCGATGCAGGCGCCAATCACCACCATGTGCCGGCCCATCGCGCGCGCGATCAGCGCATCGACGCCGGCCTTGTCGAGCACCTCGTAGTCGGGCTTGGCGACCTGCAGGGTCGAGAGGTCAACGCGGTGCTGGCACTGGCCGTAGACGACGTAGAAGCTGAAGCCCTGGCCCATGTCCTCGGCGTGGACCACGGCAGGCTCCTGCAGCCCCATCAGCGCGGCCAGGCGCTTGGCGCCCTCCTTGCTGGTCTCGTCGAGCGCCACCGGCAGCGTGAACGAGAGCTGCATCCGGCCATCGTCGAGCGTGTCGCCGTAGGGTCGGACCCATCGTTCGGGTGTATTGGGCTGAAGCATGGGTGGTTCCTTCTATTGATCTCTCATGAATTCAATGCGCCTGCTTTCGTCATCGCGTGGTCGCCTAGTCCCTCGTCATCGCGCGGTCGCCTATTCCCTCGTCATCGCGAGGCCGCCTATTCCCTCGTCATCGCGAGGCCGAAGGCTGTGGCGATCCATGTCCCCTGACTTCCTGGATTGCCACGCTGCGCTCGCAAGGACAGCCAAGGGCATGGATTGCCACGCTGCGCTCGCAAAGACGCTCTGATTTGTCATGGTTTACGCAGGCCCCGGTAGCATCAGCTCCGGAAACGGGTTGTAGTAATCGTCCGCCTTCTCGACAACACCATCAAGCCCCTTGCCTCCGCTTGGCGTGCGCGCGATTTCGGCAAACATGGCCTGGCCGATCGCTGCCGGCAGGCCGATGTCCTGGATGGTTGCCAGCATGTCTTCGGCTTCTCGCAGCACGGCTTGGGCGCGCTGTTCGATCAGGCCGCCGCGCTTGAATTCGATTTCCGAATGCAGGTCCTTCATCGTGCCAAAGACGTAGCGCGCATTCTGGACCGCGAGGAAGCGGTCCTGGATGAAGGGCGTGTGGATGGCCTCGGTCATCATGCCCAGCAGGTGGATGTTCTGCTGCGTCACACTGCTCACCACATTGAACAGCGCGTTCTGCACCTGGCCCTTGAAGATGTTGCCGGTCATGTGCTTGGTCGGCGGCATGTACTTGAGCGTGGCATCGGGGAACACCTGGCGCGCCAGTTGCGCGTGCGCCAGTTCCCACAGAAAGCCGTTCTCCATCTCGGGGTGGATCTCGAACGCATGGCCCAGACCCATCTGCTGCGGCTTCAGGCCCGAGAGCAGGGCGAACTGCTCGTTGATCAGCTGCGAGGCCAGCACCGTGTGCGCGGCCTCGAACGCGTCGGCCGTGGTCAGGTAGTTGTCCTCGCCGGTGTTGATGATGATGCCGGCAAAGGCGTTGACCATGCGCGAGAAGAACTGGTCGACAAAGGTGCGCTGCATGTTGATGTCTCGAAAGATGATGCCGTACATCGAATCGTTGAGCATGACATCAAGGCGCTCGAGCGCACCCATGGCGGCGATCTCGGGCATGCACAGGCCCGAGCAGTAGTTGGTCAGGCGGATGTAGCGGCCGACTTCTTGGCCGACCTCATCCAGCGCGGCGCGCATCAGGCGGAAGTTCTCCTGCGTGGCGTAAGTGCCGCCGAAGCCCTCGGTGGTGGCGCCATAGGGCACGTAGTCGAGCAGGCTCTGGCCGGTCGAGCGGATCACGGCGATGATGTCGGCGCCCTGCAGGGCGGCGGCGCGCGCCTGCACCACGTCCTCGTGGATGTTGCCGGTGGCCACGATCAGGTAGAGCCAGGGTGTCGGCCCTTCGCCGAGCGTCTGGATGCGTTCCTCGCGCAGGGCGCGCTGGGCCGCGATCGTCCGGCAGGCGGCTTCGGCCAGCGTCTGCGCGCTGCGGCGGACTGCCGCCTCGTCCTTGGTGCGCCCCAATGTCAACTCGCCGCTGGCGACCGCCTGCGCCACCTGTTGCGCGCTGCAGCCGTGCTCCTGCATCGCGGCAGCGAGCGCCGTGGCCGCGCCGTGCTGCAGGATGCCCCGCTCCTGAAGGTGCTCGACCACGCGGTTGGGCAGCGGCACACCGCTGCTGTCGATGCCGTCGACGCCGAGCAGGCGCAGCGTGGCGCGCTCGACCGTGGTCGTGGTGTAGGGGCTCATCTGATCGAAGACCTGGCGCGCAATGCGCCGCGCCGATTCGCGCGCGCGCGCTATCTGCGCCGGGTCCAAATGCAACTGACTCATCCAATCACTCCTGTTATCGCGTGACGGCCTTGGTTACGGTGAGGCAGCCCCACTTTCCCCTCATCACGAGGCCGCCCGTCTCCCTCGTCATCACGAGGCCATCCGTCTCCTTCGTCATCGCGATGCCGCCCGTCTCCCTAGTCATCGCGATGCCGCCCGTCTCCCTAGTCATCGCGATGCCGCCCGTCTCCTTCGTCATCGCGAGGCCGCAGGCCGTGGCGATCCATGCCGGGAGACCAAATACATTGATTGCCACGTCGCTACGCTCCTCGCAATGACGAGTTGGGCGCGGGGCCGTCGCGATTCGTTCGCAATGACGAATCGATTGAACGGCTCGCCGTCGCCAGCATCACATCACTGACCAGATAGCCGGCAAAAGCGTCCCGTGCCGCGGCCAGAAATTCATCGGCAGCAAAGCTGCGACCCATCGGTGAATAGGGGTTGAGCGTGATGCCGGCGACCTGGATCGCCTGCCAGGCGAGCAGGCGGGCGCCGATTTGCTCAAACGCGACCAGATCGCTGTGCTCGACGAAGAGCCGGGTGCCGTCGGCCACGACCACGGTCAGGCCGGGATGGCGCGTGGCCAGGGCCGTGAGCGCCTGCCACACCGATCGTCCGACAGCGCCGCTGAGCGCGATCGTTCCCAACTCCACATTGCTGTGCCGCAGCAGCACGGCGCCGGCATTGAGGGTGGCGATCCGCGCCTGAAAAACAGGATGGCCGCTGCGGTCCCAGATCGCCACGCCGCCTTGGGCGAACAGCGGCGCAACGCGTGCCTGTGTGTCTTCGTCCAGTGCTGCAATGCCCAGGACGGCAAGCCGCTCGCGCGTTTTGCGGATCACATCCGCGATGCCGCCGCCGAGCGCGGCGCCGGTGGCCAGCATCACGCAATCGGCGATCGCCGGCGAGGCGTGCTGGCTGCGCCCGAGCGCGCCGTCGAGCAGCACCTGCGTGGCGCCGCACTGCCGCAGTCGTTTGATGACCTGGCGCTGGTCTTGGCCGCGCGAGGCACCGGCGATCTCCATTTCACCCTGATCGAGTGTTTTGACGATCACGATCTCGCCCATCGCGCTGGCAATGCCGGTGTTGTCGATGAGTTGGCAGCGAACCTTGGCACGCGCCAGCGTGGCGCGTGCCGTGGCCACCAGCGTGCCGGGCCAGACGCGGATCGGTGGCTTCGGGATGAAGAAGACCTGGTCACGTCCCTCGCCGTCGCGTCCGATCGAGGTCACACCAACCTTGATGCCGTCCGCTGCCGCCTGCGCCAGCAGATGGTTCAGCGTCACGGTCTTGCCGGTGTTCTTGCTCATGCCCATGACCGCGAGGGTTCGGAATGAACCGATTGGAAACAGGTGCTTTCCGGTCATGACAAGCCCGCCAATTTCGTCATCCCGCCACCGCCGTCATCGCGAGGCCGCAGGCCGTGGCGATCCATGGTGGCGAATTGCAACATGGATTGCCTCGCTTCGCTCGCAATGACAAAGTGTGTAAGCGTCATGACGCGAGTTGCCCCATCAGACGTAGCGTTCTTCAAAAAGCTGGCGCAGCTGGGCGTTCTCGCGCAGCAGCGCCAGCGCGAACTCGGCGTGTCCGGTGGCGTAGCCGTTGCCTACGATCATCTCGACGTCCTTGCCGACGCCCTCGGCGCCGAGCGCGGCGGCGGTGAAGCTGGTGGCCATCGAGAAGAAGTAGATCTTGCCGCGCTGGCGGGTGGACAGGATGCTGCCCATCTCGGTATTGGGAATGTTGACGCAGTTGATCACGACGTCGGCCAGTTTTCCGCCGGTGAGAGCAGCGACCGCGTCCATCAGCGCCAGCGCGTTGCTGGCATCGACTTGCAGTGCGTGGTCGGCCCAGCCCAGTTCCCGCATGCGCTGGCAGTCCTGCTCGAACGGCGAGACGCCGATCACGCAGCCGCTTTTTCCCGCGCGCTTCTTTGCCTCGTAAACGCAGAGCGTGCCCGACTTGCCGCCGCCGCCGATGACCAGCACCGTATCGCCGGGCTGCACCAGGCGTGCCGTCTGCGCCGGAGCGCCGGCCACGTCGAGGATGGCCAGCGCCATGTTCTCGGGAATGTCGGGCGGCAATTTGGCGTAGAGACCGGTCTCGAACAGGATGGCCTGGCCGCGGATCTCGATCTGGTCGCGGTCCAGGTGGATGTGTGTGATCTCGTCGATGCGCAGCGGCGTGAGAGACAACGACACCAGTGTCGCAATCCGATCGCCGACCTGCAGGTCGATTTTGCCGACCAGCGCCGGACCGACTGCGCGCACGCTGCCGATCAGCATGCCGCCCGATCCCGTCACCGGGTTGTGCTGCTTGCCGCGGCGATCCACTGTCGAGCGCACGATGGCGGCCACGCGCGTCACATCGCCGCCGGCCTCGGCCTTGATCTGCGTGAAACTGGCGGCGTCGATGTTGAGGTGGGAGACGTCGATCAGGATCTCGTTGTCCCGGATCTCCATCGTGTTGTCGATCTTCCAGGCGCCCTGCGGCAGCACGCCGAGCGGTTCGAGCACGCGGTGCGTGCCAAAAGGCGAGCCGTGTTTCATGTTGATTACTTTGTTCTTGTCATTGCGATGGCCAGATTTACCACGTCATTGCGAGGAGCCCCGTTTTTCCCGTCATTGCGAGGAGCCCCGTTTTTCCCGTCATTGCGAGGAGCGTAGCGACGCGGCAATCCATGCAGTTTGAATTCATGGATTGCCGCGCTGCGCTCGCAATGACAGTCGGGGGCCATCGATTGCCGCGCTTCGCGCGCAATGACGAGAGGCAAGCGTGCCATAACGCAAACGGGCTGGCCAGGATGAGTTGGCATGATGTCCAGTATAGGTTTTAGTTGCTTTGCGTCGGCAGGCTGAAATCCTGGCCCAGGCCCGGCATCTCGACCGTCATGCCCTTGTAGTTGCGGCACTTGATGGTGGTGCCGCTGCCGTCGGGCAGTGCTTCTTCGCGCACGTAGCTCGGGATGATCGGCAGCTTGCCCAGGCCGCCCATGCCGTCGACGATGAAGGTCGGCACGGCCGGGCCGCTGATCCAGCCGCGCAGGCCCTCGTAGAGTTCCAGCATGCGACGGTGCGGCACGATGAAGTGGTGCGCGCCCTCCACCATGTCGGTCGAGTAGACGTAGTAGGGACGCACGCCCATCTCGATCGACTGCATGAACAGTTCGCGCAGCACCTCGACGCTGTCGTTGATGCCCCTCAGGCAAACCGTCTGCAGCCCCATCATGATGCCGGCCTTCTGGATCATCTTGACGCGCGCTCGCAGCAGCGGCGTGATTTCCTTCGGGTGGTCGATATGAATATTGAGCATCTGCACGCGGTGCTTCTCCAGCACGGCGCAGAGTTCGGGCGTGATGCGGGTCGGCATCTGCACCACCATGCGCGAGCCGATGCGCAGAAAGCGCACGTGCGGCGCGCGAGCGCGTAGCTCGCCCAGAATGAAGTCCAGGCGCTCATCGGTGAAGGTCAGCGGGTCGCCGCCGGAGAGCAGCACGTCCTCGATGTTCTTGTTGCCCGCGATGTAGTCGATCGAGGCCTCGATCTGGTCCTTGGCGACCGAGCCTTGCGGCTGCGACACCATGCGCTTGCGCGTGCAGAAGCGGCACAGCGTGGCGCAGGTGTTGGAGACCAGAAACAACACGCGGCGCGGGTAGCGGTGCACGACGCTGGTGCCGGGAATGGTGTCGCCTTCTTCGCCCAGCTGGTCGAGCGAGGTGGCAAAGCCCGGCTTGGTCTCCTCGTGGTGCGAGGGCAGGTACTGCAGGCGGATCGGGCAGTTCGGGTCGTCGCGGTCCATCAGCTTGGCCATGTAGGGCGTGATGGCGATGGCGAACTTGTCGTAGACGGTCTCGTTGACGTTTTCCATCTTGTTCAGGATGCCGTCGAGTTCGCCGTGGTGCGTGTAGCGCCGGGCAAACTGCCTTTGCCAGGATTCGGATTCCGGATCGTAGGCGTCGAGTTCGGCGCGGGTCAGCAGTTTTCTGGCGGGATTGAAATCGACTCGTTGCAGCATGGCGCTTCCCCTCGGGTGGATGGTTGCAACAAGTTTAGGGACCAGTGGCGCCAAAGGAAACCGGCAAGCTGACCAGAATCGCGCGCCAAAATCAGTCACAATGCACCCGTTTCATACAAACTGCCGGATTAGGGCCGGCCCCAGCCCATGCCTGCCACGCTCGATGCCCTGGACCACCACCTGATCGATCTGCTCAAGGTCAATGCGCGCCTGCCCGTGGTGCGCCTGGCCAAGGCCTTGGGCTGCTCGCGCAGCACGGTGCAGCTGCGCCTCAAAGCGCTGGAGGATGGCGGTGTCATCACCGGCTACACGGTGGGCGTCGCCAAGCCCAGCGGCACATCGTCCATCCGCGCGATGGTGCTGATCTCGATCGAATCGAAGAACGAGCCCGAGGTGGTGCGCGCTCTGGCCAGGCGCCACGAGATCACCAAGCTCTACTCGGTCAGCGGCCGCTACGACCTGTGCGCCTTGCTGTCGACCGAATCAACGCACGAACTCGACGCCGTGATCGACCGCATGCGGGCCATCAAGGGTGTCATTGATACCTTCTCGACCATCCTGCTGGCAACCAAGCTGGAGCGGCCGGAGTAGGTTGCCGACCACGATCCGCTTTGGGTTTGTCGGGCGGCTTGGCGGTGAAAGCGGTCTGTCATGTCCGTAATCCGAAGGGCAAGTACCGACCAGTTGCGGGTATAGCATACTGACTGCTCCTGGGCATGTCGGAAACGCTCAATTCGAGTCCGCAAGACGATTAGAGGTGGTGTAACGATCACCGATTCCAGAACAGCCGTCAATTTATTCAGGTGAAACTATCTATCCAATTCGCAAGTTGCCCCGTCAGTGCTTGCGCATCAGTTTTGGCACTGTGCAAATGAACCTCAGGCACCAGCGGCGCCTCATACG
>CAIMBE010000125.1 GCA_903839085.1 uncultured beta proteobacterium
CGCCAGGACCCCGAAACCCAAGATTCGAGCGAAGGCGCTCGCCCCACCCCTGTTTGTGGCAAAAGGAACGCCGGTTCAAGGGCGGGCGATGAGCTGTTCCAGGCTGAGCCTGATTTCTTTCGCCCGGTGGCGTGCCACATTGCCGGTGGGCGCCAGCGCCTCGTCGTAGAAGAATTGCGGCAGTTCGTCGTCCTGCTCGGCAAAACCGGCCAGCTTGTTGAACGCCCACTCCAGTTCAAGAACTTCGCGACCGATGGTCCTGGGGAAGGTTTCGTCAAGCTGCGTGCCATGGGCGTCATTGAGCGCGGTCACGATCAGCTGCGGATTGGCATCGGTCACGGAGCGCCCGAAGATGCAGAAGCCCAGTGAATCGGCCGCCGCCGCCGAGATCTGCGCGCCCAGGCTCGCCGCCACCAGCTCTTCGGTGCTCTTGCCCTTGCAGTCGAAGGCCGGCAGGTTGCCCGCGGTGTGATCGGCGCCCTGGGCGGTCAGCATCATCGAGATCCCGGTGACCTCGATCACGCGCGGGTCGTAGGCGCTGATGCCCTGGCGCTTGATGACCGGCACGCGCGCCACCCCATAGTGTTCGCCGACCCGCGCCGTGCCCTGCGCCAGCAGGCGGCCGCGTTCGTTGCCCAGGCGGATGTCGTCGAGCGCCGCCATCATGAAGCCGGCGTCGCCAAACGCGCCCAGGCCGGCCTCCATCAGCACACCGAGCGTGGCGCCGAGCTCGATCGTGTCGATGCCCAGGTCGTTGGCCACGGCGTTCAGGCGCGCCACATCGTCCGGATCCCCCAGACCGCAGTTGCTGCCCACCAGGCCCAGCGTCTCGTACTCCAGCGGCGACACCATTTCCTGGCCCTTGTCGTCAAAGTAGACGTTGCTGCACTCGATCATGCAGCCGGGCATGCAGTCGTGCGCGGTCTGGCCTCCGCGCGCCAGGTTGAGTTCGCGGATGTAGGCGCCGCCGAGCTTGAACGGGCCGTCCTTTTCCTCGACCATGCGCCCGGCGCTGAAGTTGCGCACCGGCAGGCCGCCGATGTAGTTGGTCAGGTCCGCCACCATCGCGGTGCCCAGACGCTTGAAGTTGTCGATGGCCGGCTCCTTGCCGAGCTTGGCGCCGTATTCGCGCACCGCGCCCATGACTTTCTGACGGTCGTGAAAGGGTGGCATCTTGTGCGTATCGACGATGATCGCCTTGACCTTCTTCGAGCCCATCACGGCGCCCACACCGCCGCGCGCGGCCAGTCTTGAGGGGCGGCCATCGGTATCGGCAAAGGAGATTCCAGCCATCAGGCCCAGGTACTCGCCAACCGGGCCGCACAGTGCAAAGCTGATCTTCTTGCCGTAGTTTTCAAACAGCATGCTGGCGGCCTCAACGTTGCCCTTGCCCAGGTAGGGCTCGGCGCTCTCAAATGCAATCTGGCCGTCCTTGGTGATGCGGATCACGGTCCATTCGGGCGCTGCGCCATGCAGCGTGAAGCCGGCGATCTCGAGCTGTCCGAGGGCGAAGCCGAAGGTGCCTCCGGTATTGGCCTCCTTGATGCCGCCCGTCAGCGGGCTCTTGCAGCCCACGCTGAGCCGGTTGGCGTTGGAGAAGTTGGTGCCGGCAAAAGGCCCGGCGGAAAAGATCAAGGGGTTCTGCGGCGACATTGGCTCGACGCTGGCCGCACCCATATCGAGCAGGGTTTTAGCGATGAAATATCGACCGGCACGAACGATCGCCTCGCCATGAAGTTCTTCCGTCCTGATCGAACGGTCCGCGAGATTGATGTGTAGGTACTTGCGCATGGCTGGATCAAAGTCCCAAAAAACAGAAGGCCAAAATAGCGCCGGACCGGCTGGCCTCTTGGCCGGGGCAGGCGGAGAAATATCCTCGAATGTATCTGACATGGGCCGACCGCGATTTAGGCCGCCTCCCCTAATGGTTGTTGCAGTGCAACAAAAGACTTGCGGACAGCCATACTTTCCCTATAATTCGTCCCATGCTGCACTGCAACATAAATGTCGGTAACGGCGTTTTTTCCAGCCAGCTGATCCGAACACTTACAACCCTGGAAATCCATATGAACACCACCTTCACACAATTCACCGCAAGCAGCAAAGCCAACTTTCAGGCGCTTGAAGGCCTGACCTCGCAGGCTTATGCCGGCGTCGAGAAACTGGTCGAACTGAACCTGGCGACTTCCAAAGCCCTTTTGGGCGAGTCGTTCAACCATGTCCAGTCCATTCTGGGCGCCAAGGATGCGCAAGAGATGATGGCGCTGCAATCGGGTCTGCTCAAGCCATTGGCAGAAAAATCGACCGCCTATTTCCAGCATGTCCAGACCATTGCCTCCAACAACGGCGCGGAATTCACCAAAGCCGTCGAAGCCAAGATGGCTGAAGCGCAAAACACGTTCGGCAACGTGGTCGAGAACCTCTCGAAGAACGCGCCGGCCGGAACAGAATCCGCTGTCGCCGCGTTCAAGAGCGCCATCAGCGCCGGCCAGAATGCGGTCGAGACCGCCCAGGCTTCTGCCAAGAAGGTTGTCGAAACCGCGCAGTCGAACTTCACCAAGGCCGCTGCCCAGGCCGTTGATGCCGTTAACAAGGCCACCAAGGTCAGCAAGGCATCCAGGACCGCCTGATCACCCACTGCCGCAAGGCAGTCACCCGCAGATGGCACCGACAGGTGCCATTTGTTTTTTGGCGCGCTCAGGCCAGCAGCGCGAAGCCATCGCTGATGGCGCGCTCGCCCTCGGGCGTGAGCACCTCGAAGAAGACCTCGGTGCGCCGGTCGCGCTCGCGCGTGCGGTACTGCAGGCGCAGCGTCGTGCCCGGAAAAACCAGGGCGGCAAAGCGGCCGTGCAAGCGCTTGAGACGGCCCGGTTTGCCGTCTGCCAGACGCCTGATGAGTTCGCTTCCGGCAAGGGCCCAGGTGGCGGTGCCATGCAGCACGACATCGGGCAGACCGGCCGCCCTGGCGGCACGGCGTTCGGTGTGGATCGGATTCCAGATGCCCGAGCACTCGCTATAGCGGTGCGGCAGCGCGCGCTCGATCGGCAACGGCGCGCTCTGGGTCTCACCGCAGGCGGGGTCGGCAGCCGGCACGGTCGCTGGCTGGGCCGCTGGCTGGTCTTCTCCCTCGGCTTGGACACCGCGGTAAATCGCAAGCAACTGGCTGGTGACCACCTCTTCGCCCAGCGAATTTCGGGTGCAGAGCTCGCTGGCAACGCGCACCCCGGTCGCTCCGCGCCATATCCCCGTGATGCGGCCGCTGGTGGTCAGCTGATCGCCGCTTCGCATCGGCCGGTGGAAGGTCGAATCCTGCACCGATTGCACGGCGCGCACCAGCGCGCGCGGATCGGAAACGATCCTGGCCAGGCCCCCCGGATCGCTGATCACCGGCCACTCGAGCGCCACGCAGAGCGCCGGATGGGCCATGAAGTCGGGATGCAGATCGTCAAAAACGAAAGGCGACCCGTCACCGATGCCCGCCGCGTAGGCCAGCATCTGACGGGTGGTCAAAGTGATCTCCCTGCGCCCCGGCAAAGGTCCGACGTGTGAGCTTGAAATCTTCATGCGGCGCGCGCGGCAGCCCGCTTGCGCGCCGGTTTCCTGAGACCCAGCGCCTGTTCCAGCTCGACAATGGCCTCGTCGGTGTAATCGAGCATGCGCTGCAGCGACGGCACCGAGCGGCGGCACGCGATGTAGCCAAAGCCCAGGTTGTCGCCATAACCGCTGATTGTGATGTTCAGGGCCAGGTACTGCGTCGGAATCGAGACCGGGTAGACCTCTTCGAGCCGGGCGCCGTTGAGGTAGAGGGTCTCGCGCGGGCCCGGGACATTGGAGATGATGACGTTGAAGGTCGGGTTTCGCTTGGCACTTCCCGTGAGCATCGACGGCCCCATCGGTGAAATCGAGGTGATGCCATGCGCGAGTTTCTGCAGGCGCGGCATGCTGCTCAGACGCTCCTTGGCCTCGCTCGTCGATTTCACGATGCGCGCCAGGCGCTTGAGCGGATCGCGCAGGTGCGTGGCCAGATTGGCCAGCAGCAGCGACACCTGATTTCCACCCGCGTCGGTCTCGCCACGCAGCGAGACCGGCACCATGGCGATGAGCGGCTTTTTCGGCAAGGCCTTCTGCACTTCAAGGTACTTGCGCAGCGCGCCGGAACAGACCGCCAGCGTGACATCGTTGACCGTTGCGCCGGCGGCATCGCCGATGCGCTTGAACCGGGCCAGAGAATACGATTGACAGGCGAAGCGCCGGGAGCCGGAGATTTCGACATTGAAGGGGGTTGGCGGCGCCTGAAACGGCAGGGCCGCCGCGCCGTCGCCCTGGCCCAAGCGCAGCATGTCCCGCAGGCCGCTGCCAATGCCCGGCAGGATATCGCGCCCGGCGCGGGCGGCGTTGGCCAGTTGCGTGATCAGGCCCGGCTGCTGCGGGGCCGTTGCGGGGGCGGCGTACTGCTTTAATTTCTGCGCCCACAGGGGCGGCTTGCTTTCCTCAGCGCTGCGCGACAGGCTTTGCGCCATGATCCTCGCGCCGCTGACGCCGTCGACCAGGGCGTGATGAATCTTGATGTAGGTGGCAAAGCGGCCATCCGGCAATCCTTCGATCACATAGGCCTCCCACAAAGGCCGATTGCGGTCCATCAGGTTGCCATGCAGGCGCGACACCATGGCCAGCAGTTCCCGGATTCGTCCGGGCTGCGGCAGGGCCAGATGCCGCACGTGATAGTCCAGTTCGAACTCCTTGTCCTCTTCCCAATACCAAAGCCCGAGACGCAATACCGGCCGCAGATTGAAAGGCGATTGTGCTGAAAGGTGATGACCCCATTCGGCCAGCAACTCGCTGATGAAACGGGGACCGGCGCCGGGCGGCGGAGCGTAGATGTTGAGGCCGGCCACATGCATCGGCTGGTTGCGGGTTTCCATCCACAGGAACGCGGAATCCACAGGGCTGAGTGCTTGCATGAACGGGGTCCTTTCAGATCGGGAGCAGCCCAGTGTAGCGAGCCCTCAGTCGAGCCGCTCGAGCGCCGGCATGCCCCACTGGCCGTTCAGGGCGGGTGCCTTCGGCCAGTAAAGGCGTGCCATCAACAAGAATGGCTGGCCCTGGCGGACCGGCAACCAGTTGCGCTTTTTGTCGCCCTCAGGCGCAGTGGGCTGCAGCAGCAGGTCCAGCGAGCCATCGCCATTGAAAAGCAGCGGGTCGCGGTCGCCCAAGGCATAACGGTGCAGCGGATTGTCGATGAAAAAGTCATCAGCGCCATAGGCGGTGACCGACCAGAACGCATTCACCGGCGGCAACTCGCCGGCCTTGAAATGGAGTCGGTAGCGATGGCTGCCGTCGAGGGACTGTCCGCTGCCGTCAACCTGCAACTGCGGATACATTGCGTCCTGCGGGAGGTTGGCACCGAGCCCGATCATGGCGACCACTGCGCGAATGTCGTAGCTCGTACCGTAGTTGCCAAGCATCGCTGGCGGTGCCTGCCATCCCCGCACTAGATTGCGAGGCTTCTTCAATTCCCGCGTCACCTTGTAGTCCGCAATCCAGCGCCCCAGCGCGACACTCCAGCGGTCCAGCAAATCCCATGTCGGAGGTCGGCCTGGGGCGATGCCGATGCGCGCGAGCCTGGCCAGCACAGGCGCGTCGACAGCGGCGGGCGGGTTGCTGACCATGAGCAGCGCGAGGCGTTCAAAGAAACTTTCCACACTCATGGTCTGCATCTGCACAATCGGCGGCATGGGCCTAGCCGAAGCCGGTCGCCACCCTGTTTGCGCTTTTCCGCCGCCGGCAGGGTCGGCTTGCCAGTCGCTCAGCGCGCGCAGTGTGATGCCGTCCTGCAACCGGTGCACCAGGGGGTAGTCGGTGATACCGTTGGTCTGCGTGCGCCCGATCAACCAGACCATCTGCGTCGGCGCGCGCAGCAGCGTCAGGCCCGCAGGCGTCTGCCCCTGCCAAGTGGGCCCCGCCAGCAGGAAACGGCCCCCTGCTGTGCCGAGTGTGCGTGTGCCCGGCGCAGCAAAGACGTTGGTCCAGGCATCCATGAACGGCATCACTTCATAGCGCTGGTTGTTGGGCGGCAGTTCGAACACCCACGGCCCCTTGCTCATGTCGATAAAAGCCGAGGTGTACAGCGTGTCGGCGTTGGGCCGGACCACCTCGCGAAAGCGCGCATCGGGAAACTTGCGAACCCGGTACAGCTGGTTTTCTGGACCAATCGTCAGCCCGGCATTGCTTCGGGTCAGGTCCATGATGACCAGCGGGTAGCCATAGAGGTAGGCCTCGGCGCCGATGATGATCTTGTCGACCTTGACATACAGCGCCCCGCCAATGGCTGCGGCGAGAATCATCAGTGCCAGCACACTGCGCTGGAGACGCGACAGCCGCCTTGACGACAAAACTTCTGCTGACGGGTTCATGGCACGAAAGACAAGCTCTCAGTTGGACCAGTAGGTGTATTCGTCCTCGGCGGTCTTGGGCTGATCCAGCGTCTTGTCAATAAATATCGGGCCCTCGAAGAAGGACTCCCATAGTGGCGCAGGCATCTGGGCGTGATGCGACTGCAGCAGGGCTTTCAACTGCGCCAGCTTTTGTGGCTGCAGCGCGGCCAGATTGACTTTCTCGGTCGGGTCCTCACTCAGCTTGAATAACCAGTCCTTCTTCGGACGCTCGGACACGGTCAGCTTCCAGCCACCGTCCTGCACCGTGCGCATGGGGCCATCACGCCAGAACAGGGCGCGCCCAGGCTGTTTCGCGGGTTCTTGGGTCAGGAAAGGCAAGAGGTTGACGCCATCGATCACGCGGTCGCCTGGCAGGGTACCGCCCGCCGCAGCCAACACCGTGGGCAGGATGTCGATATTGGAGACCGGCTCCTGGTACTGTGTCCCCGCCAGAATGTGTCCGGGCCACCTGGCCACGAAAGGCACGCGCACGCCGCCCTCGAACTGCGTGAGCTTCCAGCCCCGGTAGGGCTTGTTCACCTCCGGCAATCCGATGTAGCCCGGCGCACCGTTGTCGCTGGTGAAGATGACGATGGTGTTGTCATCGAGCCCTTCTTCGCGCAGCGTTTGCAGCACGCGCCCGACGCTGCGGTCAATCGATTTCACCATCGCCGCATAGACGCGACGACGATGATCGCTGATGTTGGGCAGCGAGTCATAGTCCTCCTTGCTCGCCTGCAGCGGCGTGTGCACGCCCCAGTGCGCCAGGTAAAGGAAGAAGGGCCGGTTCTTGTTGCGCTTGATCGCCGTGACCGCCTCATCGGTGAAGTAGTCGGTCAGATACCTTGCCGGCTCGAACCACTTGCCGCCGTTGAAGCTGACAGCAAAACGCACAATCGCCCAAAGGAACTTGTCGATCGGATCAAAGTCCTGCCTGGAGTTGACGACCTTCGGGTCGTTTTCCGGGAGATACAAGCCGCTTTCCATGTTCAGGCTTTCATGAAAACCGTGCTGTTGGGGAAGGAACTTCGGCGCATTTCCCAGGTGCCATTTTCCGATGTGGATATTGTGGTAGCCGCGTCCCTTGAGCAGCGTCGCAATGGTCTGCTCGGAGTTGGGCAGTCCCCCATCGTCCCAGTCCTTGGCCTGGCTGATCTTGTCCTTGTGAAGGATAAGTGGATAAGGACCCGGAGTATCAGAATCGATTCGTTCCAGCACCCGCCCCATGAGGCCTGGTATCGGCGTGAACTCGAGGCCAAAGCGCCACGGATAACGCCCGGTCATCAGCGCCGCACGCGACACCGTGCAGACCGCAGCGCCGGCATAACCCTGGTCGAAACGCACGCCGTCACGGGCGATTGAATCGATGTTCGGTGTCGGTGCTCCTTGCGCTGCATAACCGCCCCCGTTGGTCGTGACGTCGTTGGAGCCCAGATCGTCGGCCAGGATCACGATGATGTTGGGTGGTCGCTCGGCAAGCGGCTTGTCTGCAGAAGCCGGCCCCGCGAGCCAGGGTACGGGCCTGTTCGCGTCGCGCGGGTGTTTCCAATCGGTGTACCAACCCAGTGAGTTCTGCAAAATGGGCAGACGGTTGGTGTAGCCGATGGCCGCGAGCCCAGCCAGCACCAAGGCACTGCCGATCAGGGTCTTGCGCATTTTCATGTGCGCTTGTCCTGTTGGCATGAATCGTTGATGGCCGCGCAGCGCTCACGATGACAATGTCTTTTCATTTCAATGCTTTTCTAGCGCAGCAGCAGGAACAGGGTCTCGCCGATCAATGCCAGCAGCAGGGCGACCACGCTGCGCACGAGGACCAGGCTGACCAGTGGTTTGACCGGGAAGACATGCGTCTTCTCCAGCGCCGCCCACTTGTGAACGGCAATGTCCTGGCTTTGAATGGCCAGCGCAAATCGCAGGAAGTCGCGCCGGCTGCGGTAGCGCACCATCGCCACGTAATGCCAGGCATCCGCGCCCTCGGGCTCAATAAAGCTGCCGCTGCGTCTGGCGATGAAAACTGGCAGGCTGCCCTGGCGCAACAAGGGGACGATGATGGCCTTGCCGTAACGCTGGTCGGCCGCCCTGGCATCGTCGTTGTAGGCGTAACCGGCCGGATACAGGGCCTTGGGGCGATGGCGCACCAGATTTTGCATGACGAATTCCCGGCCGTCATCCTTGGCAACCATCTGGCGGATTTCAGGAATGATTTCCTTCTCGCTTTCGCTCAGGTCCATCCTGCCCAGGGTATCGAAGAATGCCTCAATCTCGTGCGCAGTCAGCGGCTTGCCGTTGCCGCCATACCAGAGCAGAAACAGAAGGTAGAGCGCCAGCAAGGGCGCGGCTATGGTCAGCAAAAGTGTCATCGCTCAGTCCTCCTGCCCAAGGTCCAGAAACCGCGCCGTGTTGTCGCGCAGCCATGGCTGCGAGCGGCTGGCGTCATGCGGGCTCGGGTGAAATCCGGGGGATAAGTCATGGTCAGCATGCCGGGAGTTGCATTCAATACACCAGTGTACTGTTGACGAAAACTGCGGCCATCGGTGAATACCCGTGTCTCGACGAAGGCCCGTACCGGCCGGTTTCAAACCGTGGCGGGTGCCAGGAAGGTCTCAACCAGCCGCGTCCAGTAAGCCGCGCCCACGCTCAGGTTCTGGTCATTGAAATCGTACCTGGCGCTGTGCAGCATGGCGCCGTTTTCGCCGTTGCCAAGGCGCAGAAAGCAACCAGGCCGGTGCTGCAGATAATAGGCAAAGTCCTCACTGCCGGTAACCGGACCAAACGGCGAAATGGTGCGCGCGGCGCCGACCAGTTCGGTCGCCACCTCCAGCGCAAAGGCGGTCTCGGGCGCGCTGTTGACCAGCACCGGATAGCCTTCCTGATAATCGATCTCGACCGTGCCGCCATAACCCTGCACATGCAGCCTGACCAGTTCTGTGATGCGCTCGCGCAGCCGCTCGCGCACCTCGACGCTGAACGAGCGCACGCTCAGGCTCATGCTGGCGCTCTCGGGAATCACATTGGGAGCGATGCCGGCGCTCAGCGTGCCCACCGTGACGATCGCGGTCTGCGTCGGATCGATGTTGCGCGACACCACGCTCTGCAGCGCCATCACCAGGCTGCCGGCGATCAGGACCGGATCGATCGTCTGGTGCGGCCGGGCCGCGTGACCGCCGCGACCATGCACCGTGATGAACACGGTGTCGGACGCCGACATGAAAGGTCCGCTGCCAAACATGAAGGTGCCAACCGGGTAACCCGGGTGATTGTGCAGACCAAAGATCGCGTCACACGGAAAGCGCGCGAACAGGCCGTCGGCGATCATGCGCTGCGCGCCGCTGTCGCGCCCCGCCTCTTCGGCCGGCTGGAACACCAGATTGACCGTGCCCGAGAAATTGCGCGTCCTGGCCAGCTGGCGCGCGGCGCCGAGCAGCATCGTCGTATGGCCGTCATGGCCGCAGGCGTGCATGACACCGGCCTTCCTGCTGACATGACTGCTGCTGTTCTCTTCCATGATCGGCAGCGCATCCATGTCGGCGCGCAGGCTGACGCTGCGAGCACCGCCGCCTTGCCGCAGGCGACCGACCAGGCCGTGGCCGCCGATGTTGCGGGTGACTTCATAACCCCACTCGCTCAGGTGCGTGGCGACCAGTTCGGCCGTGGCAAGCTCCTTGAAAGAGAGCTCGGGGTTCTGGTGCAGATGGTGCCGGATCCGGGTCAGAAAATCTTTTGAGTCAGCCAGATCAGAAACCTGGCAGTAGCTCCTGTAGTGCTTGGTCATGGCAGGAATCTCGTGTCGTGGAGTCCACAATATACAGCGCCGCCATCCTGACCGAGCGTCGATAGAATCCGTGCTGCCCTTACTCTTCGGTGCGCCATGCATTCCACATCACCCGACCCCGACACAATCAAACCGACGACTCTGATTGACAGCGACCACCCTTCAGTGCAGGCCTTCGCACGGGAGCACAGTCGCGGAAGTGATCCGCGGGAGCGCGCAGTGGCCCTGTTCTACGCCGTGCGTGATGGCTTTCGCTATGACCCTTACCGCATTGATTTGTCGCCATACGGCATGACCGCCAGCACCGTGCTGGCAACCGGTTATGGCTGGTGCGTCAACAAGGCTGCGCTGCTCGCTGCCTCGTGCAGGGCCATGGGCATTCCGGCGCGCCTGGGCTTTGCCGATGTGCGCAACCACCTCTCCACAGAAAGGTTGCGCCAGGCCATGAAGACCGACATCTTTGCCTGGCACGGCTATGCCGACATCTGGCTCGATGGTACCTGGCGCAAGGCAACACCGGCCTTCAATCTGCAGTTGTGCGAGAAGTTCGGCTTGTTGCCGCTGGACTTTGATGGCATCGGTGACTCGATCTACCATCCGTTTGATTGCGCCGGCAACCGGCACATGGAGTACGTGCGGCAACGCGGAACTTTCAACGACTTGCCACTGGCCGAAATGGTCGCGACATTTCGCGAAATCTACGCAAGCCCTATGCCTGGCGATGACCTGGCCAGCGAATTGAAGTCGGCCGACTTCCTGGCCGATGTCGAATCGGAAACCAAGGCGAGTTAACGCGACAGGGTGTAGACCGAGGTGCCGGCGCGCAGATTGGGCGCGAAGCGAATGGTCTTGCCGTCCTCAATCCCGAAGCTGTCGAGCACTTGCAAGCTGCTGCGCTGCGCCAGCAGGGCCAGATCAGCGTGCGTGCCAACCCGGATATTGGGCGTGTCGTACCACTGGTAAGGCAGGCGCCGCGTTACCGGCATGCGCCCACGCAGCACACTCAGGCGATTCGGCCAGTGCGCAAAATTGGGAAAGGCAACAACGCCGATGCGACCCACGCGCACCGTTTCCCGCAGCATGACTTCGGCGTTTCTGAGGTGCTGCAGGGTGTCGATCTGCAGCACCACGTCGAAAGACGCGTCGTCAAACAGTGACAGGCCTTCGTCCAGGTTGAGCTGGATCACGTTGACACCGCGCTTGACACAGGCCAGCACGTTGGCGTCATCGATCTCGATACCGTAGCCGGTGCAAGCACGCACCTGCTGCAGGTAGGCCAGCATGGCCCCGTCGCCGCAGCCCAGATCAAGCACGCGCGAGCCCTCGGGCACCAGGGCAGCCATGATTTTCATGGTGGCGGTATCGCTCATGAACTGACCCCCACGCTTGCCACTTCGTGTGCTGCGCTGCCCCCCGAGGGGGTTGTCTCGCCTTGGGGCGGCCCGGCGGCGATACCTGACCCCACGCTTGCCACTTCGTGTGCTGCGCTGCCCCCCGAGGGGGTTGTCTCGCCTTGGGGCGGCCCGGCGGCGATACCTGACCCCGCACGCGTCGCTGCGACTTCCCTGGCCACGTTGTCAAAGTAGGCGCCGACCGCGCCCAGATAGCGTGGGTCATCGAGCAGGAAGGCGTCGTGGCCGTGCGGTGCGTCGATCTCGGCGTAGCTGACGTCGCGCCGGTTGTCGAGCAGGGCCTTGACGATCTCGCGGCTGCGACGAGGCGCAAAACGCCAGTCGGTCGTGAAGCTCACCAGCAGGAATTTGCAGCTTGCGCGCGCCAGTGCATGGCTCAGGTCGCCGCCATAAGTGCGCGCCGGGTCAAAGTAGTCCAGCGCCCGGGTGATCAGCAAGTAGGTGTTGGCGTCGAAGTACTCCGCAAACTTGTCGCCCTGATGGCGCAGGTAGCTCTCGATCTGGAACTCGACGTCCTGCGTTGAATAGCGGTATGCCCCCACACTGGCTGCTTTGCTTGCTGCGCTGCCACCTGTGGAGGCCGTGCCTGGCCTGGGGTGTTCCAGCGCGGCTGCGTGGGCTGTGTTTACTGCGGCGCGCAGTTGCCGACCGAACTTCTCGTTCATCACGTCATCGCTCAGGTAGGTGATGTGGCCAATCATGCGTGCGATGCGCAAACCGCGACGGGGGATGACGTCGTGCTCGTAGAAATGGCCGCCATGAAAATCGGGGTCGGTGACGATGGCGCGGCGCGCCACTTCATTAAAGGCGATGTTCTCAGCCGTCAGATTGGGGGCGCTGGCGACGACAACGGCATGGCGCACGCGGCCAGGGTATTGCAGGGCCCACGACAGCGCCTGCATGCCGCCCAGAGAACCACCCATCACCGCCGCCAGAGTCTCTATGCCCAGCGCATCGAGCAACCTGGCCTGCGCATTGACCCAATCTTCAAC
>CAIMBE010000126.1 GCA_903839085.1 uncultured beta proteobacterium
AGTGTGGTCCCCTCAGAAATGGAACCCAATTCGGTGGTCACGGTGCTGCAAAAAGGCTACGTCATCGCGGAGCGTGTCCTGCGTCCTGCCCTGGTCACCGTCTCTGCCGCGAAATAGTCGATTTTCAGGCTTGAAAATGTTTGGCTTATCCACAAGTTAGAAACATCGAAATTTAACAACCCTTTCGGGACAGGCTGAAGGCTACAAAGCAGCCCGAATCCGTCCACAACCATTTAAGGAAGAATCATGGGCAGAATCATTGGTATCGATCTGGGCACTACCAACAGTTGCGTTGCCATCATGGAGGGTAACACCCCCAAGGTCATCGAAAACGCCGAAGGTGCGCGCACCACGCCGTCCGTGATTGCTTACCAGGAAGATGGCGAGGTGCTGGTCGGCGCATCCGCCAAGCGCCAGGCAGTAACCAACCCGAAAAATACGCTGTACGCGGTCAAGCGCCTGATTGGCCGCAAGTTTGCCGAGAAGGAGGTCCAGAAAGACATCGACTTGATGCCCTACAAGATCGCCGCGGCCGACAACGGCGACGCATGGGTTGAAGTGCGCGGCAAGCAGATCTCGGCGCAGCAGGTGAGTGCCGACATCCTGCGCAAAATGAAGAAGACGGCCGAGGACTACCTGGGCGAGGCGGTGACAGAAGCGGTCATCACCGTGCCGGCCTACTTCAACGACGCTCAGCGCCAGGCGACCAAGGACGCCGGCCGCATTGCCGGCCTGGATGTCAAGCGAATCATCAATGAACCCACGGCGGCGGCCCTCGCCTTCGGCCTGGACAAGAACGAAAGAGGCGACCGCAAGATCGCGGTCTATGACCTCGGCGGCGGCACCTTTGACGTGTCGATCATCGAGATCGCCGATGTCGACGGCGAAAAGCAGTTCGAGGTGCTCTCCACCAATGGCGACACTTTCCTGGGCGGCGAGGACTTTGACCAGCGTATCATCGATTTCATCATTGCCGAGTTCAAGAAGGAACAGGGCGTTGACCTGGGCAAGGACGTGCTTGCGCTGCAGCGCCTTAAGGAGGCGGCCGAGAAGGCCAAGATCGAGCTCTCCAGCAGCGCCCAGACCGACATCAATCTGCCCTACGTCACGGCCGATGCCTCGGGTCCGAAGCACCTGAACATCAAACTGACACGCGCCAAGCTGGAGGCTCTGGTTGAAGAACTGATCGAGCGCACCATCGGGCCGTGCCGCACCGCCATCAAGGACGCCGGCGTCAGCGTCGGCGAGATCAACGACGTGATTCTTGTCGGCGGCATGACACGCATGCCCAAGGTGCAGGAGAAAGTCAAGGAACTGTTCGGCCGCGAACCCCGCAAGGACGTGAACCCGGACGAGGCGGTCGCTGTCGGTGCCGCGATTCAGGGGCAGGTTCTGTCGGGCGACCGCAAGGACGTGCTGCTGCTCGATGTGACTCCGCTGTCCCTTGGCATTGAGACGCTCGGCGGCGTGATGACCAAGATGATCAGCAAGAACACGACGATACCGACCAAATTTGCGCAGACCTTCTCGACTGCCGACGACAACCAGCCGGCCGTCACGATCAAGGTGTTCCAGGGCGAACGGGAAATCGCCGCGGGCAACAAGATGCTGGGTGAATTCAACCTCGAGGGGATTCCGCCCGCCGCGCGCGGTACGCCGCAGATTGAAGTCTCGTTTGACATCGATGCCAACGGCATCTTGCACGTAGGCGCCAAGGACAAGGGTACCGGCAAGGAGAACAAGATCACCATCAAGGCCAATTCCGGTTTGACCGAGGCCGAGATTCAGCAAATGGTCAAGGACGCCGAACTCAACGCTGCGGACGACAAGAAGAAACTCGAACTGGTGCAGGCCAGAAATCAGGCCGACGCCAATATGCACAGCGTGAAGAAGAGCCTTGCCGAATACGGCGACAAACTCGAGGCCGGCGAGAAAGAGAAGATTGAAGCGGCCATCAAGGATCTGGAAGCAGCGCTCAAGAGCGACGACAAGGCTTCGATTGACGAGAAGAGCACGGCCTTGATGACCATCAGCCAGAAATTGGGCGAGAAGATGTACGCCGAGATGCAGGCCAAACAGGCCGCCGAGGCGTCGGCCGCCGGTGCTGCCGGTGCCACCGATGCGCAAGGTGCTTCCTCGCAGGCGGCAGATGACAACGTGGTGGATGCCGAGGTGAAGGAAGTGAAAAAAGGGTAAGCGCTTGCGCTGAAAGCTGTTAGCAGGCGCCGCGTTGAACACCTCCCGGGTTCAACGCGGCGTTTGTGCTCAAACCAGGCACTGAAATACCATGGCAAAAAGAGACTACTACGAAGTTCTTGGCGTTCCAAAAAACGCCTCGGATGAAGAGATCAAGAAGGCTTACCGCAAGCACGCGATGAAGCACCATCCCGACCGCAACCAGGGGGATTCATCCAAGGTGGCCGAGGAGAAATTCAAGGAGTCCAAGGAAGCCTACGAAATGCTCTCAGACCCGCAGAAGCGGGCGGCCTACGATCAGCACGGGCACGCCGGCGTTGACCCGAATATGCGGGGCGGACCGGGGGCCGAGGGCTACGGCGGCTTCGCCGAGGCGTTTGGCGACATCTTTGGCGACATGTTCGGTCAGCAGCGAGGTCGTTCCGCAAGCGGGCGCCAGGTGTTTCGAGGCAGCGATCTGAGTTACGCCATGGAAATCTCGCTGGAGGAGGCTGCGCGGGGCAAGGATGCACAGATCCGGATTCCGAGTTGGGAGGCCTGCGACACCTGCCACGGAAGCGGTGCCAAGGCCGGTACACAGGCCAAGACCTGCGGCACCTGCAATGGCTCTGGCGCGGTGCAGATTCGCCAGGGCTTCTTCAGCGTGCAGCAAGCCTGTCCCACCTGCCGTGGCGCGGGCAAGGTGATCCCGGAGCCCTGCATGTCCTGCCATGGCCAGGGCAAGATCAAGAAGCAAAAGACGCTGGAGGTGAAGATTCCGGGCGGCATCGACGGTGGCATGCGCATTCGCAGTGCCGGCAATGGCGAGCCCGGCACCAATGGCGGCCCGCCGGGTGACCTGTACATCGAAATTCGCCTCAAGAAGCATGACATTTTTGAGCGTGACGGCGACGACATTCATTGTTCGGTGCCGATCAGCCTGGTCACCGCGGCGCTCGGGGGTGAAATCGATGTGCCGACGCTGGCCGGCAAGGCGGCCATCGACCTGCCTGAAGGCACGCAGACCGGCAAGCAGTTCCGCTTGCGCGGCAAGGGCATCAAGGGGGTGCGCTCCAGTTATCCCGGCGACCTGTACTGCCACGTGACGGTCGAGACGCCGGTCAAGCTGACCGAGCCTCAGAAAAAACTGCTGCGCGAACTCGACGAGTCCCTGAGAAAGGGTGGCAGCAAGCATCTGCCAAGCGGCGACAGCTGGACCAATCGGCTGAAGAGCTTTTTCAGCTGATGTAGCTCAGCGACACCAGGAGCCCTGCGCATGACGGTCGGCATTGTCTTTCTTGGTGGCGCTGGCACCGTCACCGGGTCCAAGTACCTGGTGCGCCATGATGGCAAATGCCTGATGGTGGACTGCGGCCTGTTTCAGGGCTACAAGCCGCTGCGGCTGCGCAACTGGTCACCCCTGCCGGTCGCGCCGGACCAGATTGACGCCGTGCTGCTGACCCATGCCCATCTGGATCACAGCGGCTACCTACCCCTGCTGGTCAGGGAAGGCTTCGCCGGGCGCGTCTACACGACCCGTGGCACGCGTGATCTTTGTCGCATCCTGCTTCCCGACAGCGGCCATATTCAGGAAGAGGATGCAGCCTTTGCCAATCGCCATGGTTTTTCCAAGCATGCGCCCGCGATGCCCCTCTACACGCGACAGGACGCCCTTGATTGCCTGCATCTGTTGAAGGCGGTTGAGTTCGGCATCACGTTTCAACCCATTCCGGGCTGGCGCGCCACCTTCTCGCCGGCCGGGCATATTCTGGGGGCCGCCAGTTTGCTGCTCGAAGTAGCCGGCCGGCGCATCCTGTTCTCCGGCGATCTGGGTCGCCCCGACGACATGATCATGAATCCGCCCGCCAGCGCGCCGATGGCCAATACCGTGCTGATCGAGTCAACCTACGGCGATCGTGAACACCCCGCCGAAGATATCCTGGCCGAACTCGGCCCGGCCTTGAAGAGGCTCGCGTCGCGCGGCGGCGTGGCGGTGGTACCGGTCTTCGCGGTCGGCCGGGCGCAGGCGCTGCTGCATGCCATTCACCAGTTGAAACAGCGCGGCGAGGTGCCCAAGTCGCTGCCTGTCTTTCTGGACAGCCCGATGGCCGTGCACACCACCCACCTGTTTGAACACCATGCGCAAGACCATCGGCTTGACAGCAAGGATAGCCGGGCGCTCACGCATTCGGCAACCATGATCACCAGCAGCGACGAGTCGCGCGCCCTGGCCAGCCGCCATGGGCCGATGGTGATCCTCTCGGCCAGCGGCATGGCCACCGGCGGACGCGTCCTGCACCACCTCGCCCACTACGCGGGCAACCATCGCAACATGATCATCCTGACCGGTTATCAGGCGCCCGGCACCCGTGGCGCCACGCTGGCGAGCGGCGCCAAATCAGTGCGTATCCATGGTCGCGAGGTTGAACTCAATGCCGAGGTGGTCCAATTGAAGTCCGCCTCGGCGCACGCCGACGCCCGCCAGATCCTGGCGTGGCTGCGCACCATGCCGCAGGCGCCGGACCAGGTCTACGTGGTCCATGGTGAATTGGGCGCGGCCGACGAACTTCGCAAGCGCATCAAGCATGAGCTGGGATGGCGCGCCATGGTGCCGGAGCACGGCGCCACCTGGCCGACCTGAGGCAAGATGCAAAAGTTTTTCCGGAATTTTTTTGAATTTTCGGCTGGCACCAAGCCGCTGATCATCACTTTGTCCGGCGTTCTGCTGATGCTGCTGGTATTTCCGGCCCTGCCGATCAACGGCGAGATGATCGATCTCAAGCTGTACTACGACCTGCCAGGCGTGCAGGCGGCGATGCTGCAGTACGGCCCTCAGGGTCGTGCCGTTTACGCACTCGCCAGCCCGACGCTCGACACCGCGTTTCCAATCTTGTATGTGACTTTCTTCTGCGGCCTGCTCTACCGCTTTCGCCCGACCGAACGGCTCTGGCTTGTGGCCTTCATTCCGGTCGTTGCCGGCGTCTGGGACCTGTGCGAGAACGCTCAGATCGTCGCCATGCTTGTGCAGTACCCGGACCTCTCGGCCGGGCAGGTTGCCATGGCCTCGTTCTTCACCAGCGTCAAGCATTTGCTCAGCGCCGTCTACGAACTGGCGGCCCTGGTGTTCCTCGCCCTGTTTGTGATTCGCCGCATGAAGCAGGCCCGCAACCCAGCGCGGGATTGAGGCCGCAAGCGCCGGTCGCCCATCCCTTGATCGCGAAGCCGGATCAGGCGTAATTGTTTTCCAGCACCCGTTGGCGCGCCGCCGCATACTCGCGCTTGAGCTGCGCCACATAGTCGGCGGTGCTCTGGACCTGGGTGATCGAGCCGATGCCCTGGCCGCAACCCCAGATGTCTTTCCAGGCCTTGGTCTTGTCGCCGCCGAAGTTCATCTTGCTGGGATCACTTTGCGGCAGGTGCTCGGGGTCCAGACCGGCGTTGCGAAGGCTCGGCGCCAGGTAGTTGCCGTGCACGCCGGTAAACAGGTTGCTGTAGACAATATCATCCGAGTTCGAGTCGACAATCGCCTGCTTGTAGGCCTCGGACGCGCGCGCTTCCCGGGTGGCGATAAAGGCCGAACCGATGTAGGCAAAGTCGGCGCCTGCGGCCTGTGCCGCCAGGACCGCGTCACCGGTGGAAATGGCGCCGCTCAGGACCAGCGGTCCGTCGAACCACTGGCGAATTTCCTGGATCAGGGCAAACGGGCTCTTGACGCCGGCATGACCACCCGCACCTGCGGCCACGGCAATCAGTCCGTCGGCGCCCTTCTCGATCGCCTTGCGCGCGTGCTTGTTGTTGATGACGTCGTGCAGCACGACGCCGCCGTACGAATGCGCCGCGGCGTTGATGTCCTCGCGCGCGCCCAGACTGGTGATGATGATCGGGACCCGGTGCTTGACGCACATCGCCATGTCGTGCTCCAGCCGGTCGTTGCTCTTGTGCACGATCTGGTTGATGGCGTAGGGCGCCACGGGCTGCTCGGGGTGCGCCTGGTCGTGGGCCGCCAGCGCCTCGGTGATCTCAATCAACCATTCCTCCAATTGCTCCGCCGGACGGGCATTGAGCGCCGGCATGGAGCCGACGACGCCGGCAATGCATTGGGCTATGACCAGTTTGGGCGTGCTGATGATGAACAGGGGCGAACCAATCACCGGGAAAGGCAGATGGTTCAAAGGTGGTGGCAGTCTGGACATGATGATCAAGCGTCAGCCTAGAACGCGTCGAGCGCCAATGAAGTCACGCTGTCGGCACCCTCAACAATGGCATCCCGGATTCCGGGCGCCTTGGTCAGCATATGCTCGGCGTAGAAGCGCGCCGTGCAGATCTTGGCCTGCATGAAAGGCACATTCACACCCTGCTTGATCTCATCCTGCGCGACCAGCAGGGCGCGCGCCATCTGCCAGCCAGCCATCAGGTTGCCGGTCAGCATCAGGTAGGGCACGCTGCCCGAAAACACCGCATTCGGGCTGGCCTTGGTGTTCCCCGCGACAAAGTTCACGCTATCGACAAAGGCCTCGCGCGCCGCCTTCAGGCGTCTGGCCACCGCCAGCGCATCAGCGCTGCCACTGCTGACCAGCAGGCTCTCGGTCGCCTCGATCTGCGCGGCCAGCGCCTTGGCCGTCTGGCCGCCATCGCGCGAGGTCTTGCGACCGACCAGGTCATTGGCCTGGATGGCGGTGGTTCCCTCGTAGATGGTGAGAATCTTGGCGTCGCGGTAATACTGCGCGCAACCGGTTTCCTCGATGTAGCCCATGCCGCCATGCACCTGAACGCACAAGGAAGTGACTTCCAGGCTCATCTCGGTGCTGTAGCCCTTGATCAGGGGCACCATGAACTCATAGAAGGCCTGATTCTGCTTTCGGGTTCCGGCATCCGGGTGACGGTGTGCCGCATCGAACGCCGCGGCAGCGACCGTCGCCATGGCGCGACAACCCTCGGTGTAGGCGCGCATCGTCATCAGCATGCGCTTGACGTCGGGGTGATGAATAATCGGCGCGCTCGCCATGATGGAGCCATCGACCGGTCGGCTTTGCACGCGTTCCCTGGCAAACGCCACCGCGGTCTGGTAGGCGCGCTCGGCGATGGCAATGCCCTGCACGCCGACGCCGAAGCGCGCCGCGTTCATCATGATGAACATGTACTCCAGGCCGCGGTTTTCCTGGCCTACCAGGTACCCGACAGCGCCGCCCTGGTCGCCAAACTGCAGCACAGCGGTCGGGCTCGCCTTGATGCCCATCTTGTGCTCGATGCTGACGCAGTGCACGTCATTGCGCGCACCCTGCGAGCGATCCGGATTGACCATGAATTTGGGCACCACGAACAGGCTGATGCCCTTGACGCCTTCGGGCGCCCCGCTGACCCGCGCCAGCACCAGATGGACGATGTTCTCGGCCATGTCGTGTTCGCCCCAGGTGATGAAGATCTTGGTGCCAAACACCTTGTAACTGCCATCGGCTTGCGGCTCGGCGCGCGTGCGCACGGCGGCCAGATCGCTGCCCGCCTGGGGCTCGGTCAGGTTCATGGTGCCGGTCCACTGGCCGCTGACCAGCTTCTCCAGATAGATCGCCTTGAGTTCATCCGAACCCGCCGTCAGCAGCGCCTCGATCGCGCCGTCGGTGAGCAGCGGGCACAACGCAAAACTCATGTTGGCCGAGTTCTGCATCTCGCCGCACGACGCACCAATGGTCTTGGGCAAACCCTGCCCACCAAATTCAACCGGGTGCTGCAAGCCTTGCCAGCCGGCCTGCGCAAACTGCGCAAAAGCCTCCTTGAAACCCGGGGACGCCGTCACCTCGCCATCGCGCCAGCTCGAGGGATGCTTGTCGCCCTCCCAGTTCAGCGGACTGACAACCCCTTCGTTGAACTTCGCCGCTTCCTCCAGCACCGCCTGCGCGGTCTCAAGCCCGGCATCCTCAAACCCGGGCAGCTGCGCAATTTGATCAATACCGGCGAGGTACTGGATGTTGAAAAGCATGTCTTTGAGGGGGGCAACATAGCTCATGTGGAATCTCCGGATGGCCAACTTACATTTCACGTGCCGCTCGGCCCCGGCTGGTCGAATCCTCGCGGTCCTTCGACAAGCCTGAAGCGAGCGGCTCCAGGTCAAGGACGCTGTATCGCTACAGCGCGGCCACCAGTTCCGGGACGGCGACGAACAGATCAGCCTCCAGCCCGTAGTCGGCGACGCTGAAAATCGGCGCTTCGGCGTCCTTGTTGATCGCCACGATCACCTTGGAGTCCTTCATGCCCGCCAGATGCTGGATGGCGCCGCTGATGCCCGCGGCAATGTAGAGCTGCGGCGCCACGATCTTGCCGGTCTGGCCGATCTGCCAGTCGTTGGGCGCATAGCCGGCATCGACCGCCGCCCGACTGGCGCCGATCGCTGCACCGAGCTTGTCGGCCAGCGGTGTCAGCAGTTCGGTGAATTTCTCACTCGAACCGAGTGCGCGGCCGCCCGAGACTATGATTTTCGCTGCCGTCAATTCGGGACGATCGTTGCGGGCGATTTCGCTGCCGATGAAAGTTGACTTGTCGCTGGCCGCGACCGCGGCCAGACTTTCAATCGCGGCCGTGCCACCGCTGGCGCTGGCGGCGTCGAAGCCGGTGGTGCGCACCGTGATGACCTTGATGGCTTCGCTGCTTTGCACCGTGGCCATCGCATTGCCGGCGTAAATCGGCCGCTCGAAGGTGTCGGGCCCGTCGACCCGGGTGACGTCCGAGATCTGGCCGACGTCAAGCTTGGCCGCCAGGCGCGGGGCGATGTTTTTGCCCGACGCGGTGGCCGGAAACAGGATGTGGCTGTAGCTCTGGGCCAGCGCCAGGATCTGGGCCGTCATGTTCTCGGCCAGGCCGTGCGCCAGGGCCTCGCTGTCGGCGTGCAGCACTTTGGAGACGCCGGCGATCTGCGCCGCCGCCGCCGCCGCGGGGCCGGCGTTGGCCCCGGCAACCAGGATATGGACATCGCCATTGCACTTGAGCGCGGCGGTCACGGTGTTCAATGTCGCGCCCTTGACGGACGCATGATCATGTTCAGCAATTACGAGGACTGTCATTTAGATCACCTTCGCTTCCGTTTTGAGTTTGGCCACGAGCGTGGCGACGTCAGGCACCTTGATGCCCGCGCTGCGCTTGGGCGGCTCGCTGACCTTGAGGGTCTTGATGCGGGGCGTGACGTCGACCCCGAGGTCTTCGGGTTTGTAGACGTCGAGTTGTTTCTTCTTGGCCTTCATGATGTTGGGCAGCGTCACGTAGCGCGGCTCGTTCAGGCGAAGGTCGGCGGTGATGATGGCCGGCAGGGTCACGAGAATAGTCTCCAGGCCACCGTCGATTTCGCGGGTCACCTTGAGCTTGCCGTCCGCGACCTCGACTTTGCTGGCGAAAGTGGCTTGCGGCAGGTCAGCCAGCGCGGCGAGCATCTGCCCGGTCTGGTTGCAGTCGTCGTCGATCGCCTGCTTGCCCAGGATCACGATGCCGGGTTGTTCCTTGTCGATCAGGGCCTTGAGCAGTTTTGCCACTGCCAGGGGTTGCAGTTCGACGGTGCTCTCTACCAGGATGGCGCGGTCGGCGCCAATGGCCATGGCGGTGCGCAGCGTTTCCTGGCACTGCGTGACGCCGCAGGAGACGGCAATGACCTCGGTGGCCACACCCTTTTCCTTCAAACGCACGGCTTCTTCGATGGCGATCTCATCAAAGGGGTTCATGCTCATTTTGACGTTGGCGATGTCTACTCCCGTGTTGTCCGACTTGACGCGGACCTTCACGTTGTAGTCCACCACGCGCTTGACTGCGACCAGGACTTTCATTGCTCTCACTCCAGATGGTTACGAATTCTTCGGTTTACCTAATTGACGTGCACGTCAACTGTGGGATTCTATGCGGTGTCGCTCGTCGCACTGGTCGCTCATTCGACCAGGACGCGACAAAAGGCAAAATAGCACGACCGTGCTTTTAATTGTACTTCAGAATCGCAATGAAACCGGGCCGGCGTCGCGCGCGATCAGCAGGGCTCATAATTTGCATCGTTTCGGAGCAGGGAACCGCGATTCCTGCAACATAATAGAGCACCAAGAATAGATAGGGAGATGGCATGTTTGGAGACCCGACGGAGCCTCAGAGCCCACCTGCGTCAGCTAACCAGGCACCCGGCCAGTTGGCCGGATTGCACCCGATGCTGCATTCCCACGCCGCCAAGGTCTGCACCGCGCAGGAGGCGGTCGGCCGTATCCAGCACGGCGCACACGTCTTCGTCGGCACCGCCTGTGCCACGCCGCGCGCCCTGGTGGCGGCACTGGAGTCGCTCGCAGTAACGCCAGCCGATGTCACGCTGGTGCATTTCCTGACCGACAAGGCGGTGCCGCATGATGACCAGGGTCGCTGTATCAGCAAGTTCAGCCACCGCACTTTCTTTGTCGGCATGGACATTCGGGCAGCAGTCAAGCAGGGCCTGGCCGAATACGTGCCGATCTCGCTCGCGCGGGTGCCGGAACTGATGGCCATCGGGCGTATTTCGGTGGATGTGGCCCTGATCCAGGTGTCGCTGCCAGACGCGTTTGGCTACGTCAGCCTGGGCGTCTCGGTCGACATTGTGCCGGCCGCCGTGGCGCGCGCCAAACTGGTCATCGCCGAGGTCAACCCCGCCATGCCGCGCTCGATGGGCGACTCCTTTCTTCACGTCAGCCAGATCGACCATCTGGTGCCGGTGACCACCCCGGTCATCGAGTATCTGCACCAACCCCTGCAGGAGCAGGCCATGGAGCAGATCGCGCGCTACATCGGCGGTGTCATCGAGGATGGCTCGACGCTGCAGATTGGCCTTGGGCGCGTCACCAACGAGGCCCTCAAGTACCTGAGCGACCGGCAGGACATCGGCATCCACACCGACGTCATCACCGACGCCATCATTCCGCTGCTGGAACACGGCATCCTGACGGGGCGCCGCAAGACCCAGCAAAAGGGCAAGATCGTCACCAGTTTCGCCATGGGTTCGCGCCGCCTGTATGACTTGATCGACGGCAACCCGATGTTCTCATTTCAGCCGATCGAGGTGGTATCCCAGCCCAGCACCATTGCCGCGCAGCACAGGATGGTGTCGGTGACCCAGGCCTTTGCGGTTGACCTGACCGGTCAGGTCTGCGCCGACCAGTACGGCGGCGATTTCTACAGCGGCCTGGCCGCGCAGGGCGAGTTCTTGCGCGGTGCCTCGCGCTCCGAGGGAGGCAAGGCGATCATTTGTCTGGCCTCGACCGAGAACGACGGCGAGGTCTCCCGCATCCGGGTGCGTCTGCTGCCGGGCGAAGGCGTCACGGTGGCGCGCACCGACGTGCATTACGTGATCACCGAATTTGGCATTGCCTATGTTTTCGGAAAGTCGATCCGCGAGCGCGCCGTGGCACTGATCGATGTGGCGCACCCGAAGTTTCGTGCCGCCCTGTTTGAGCAGGCGCAGGCGCTGGGCTACCTGCCGGCCGACCAGAGCCTTAAGAACCTGCGCGCCTACCCGGTCGAGGAAGAGCGCACGGTCAAGCTCAAAGACCAGCGCACGGTGCTGCTGCGACCGGCGGTCTCGTCGGACGGCGTCGGCATTCGCGATCTGTTCCACAGCATGTCGGACCAGGACGTTTACACGCGATTTTTCCGCAAGGTGCGGGGTTTGTCGGGCAAGGAAGTGCAGCGCCTGTGCAATGTCAATTTTGAGAGCGAGGTGGCCTTCGTGGCGGTCTCGGGAACGCGCGAGAACCCGCAGATCGTGGCGCAGTCGTGCTACTTCATCGACCCCTCCACCAATCTTGCCGAAACCGCCTTCATGGTTCATCCGGGGTGGCAGGGTTGCGGTCTGGGCTCCATTCTGCAGCGCCGCATGACCGAACACGCCATCGGGCGCGGCGTGCGCGGCTTTGTCGCCGAGATCCTGCCGAGCAACGCGAACATGATTCGCCTCGCCAGCAATGGATCGAGCAATGTCAGCGTGGAGAAAACGAGCGACAGCGTCTGTGTAACCACGATGTTCTGACCTCCCCGACAGGCTGTTTTTCGTGACGGAGCTACGGACAAATCTTCAGCGGTTGAGCACCTATCCGCTGCGACGGACGTTGCTGGCCGGCGGCGTCAGCGCACTTGCGGGACTGGCGATTGCACTGACCCTCGGCCTGCTGGCCTTTGCGCCTCTGGGTTCCTCTGCGGTGCACGTTGGCATTGCGGCGGCCTTCTCGGGCGTGATATCCGGAGGCCTGGTCTACGCATGGCTTGGCAGCGCAGCGGCGCCGACCGGCTCCCCGAGTTCGGCCACGGCGCTGATTCTGGCCGGCCTCGTGGCGCAACTGGCGCGCGACCCCCTGCTTGACGCCGGCACCGATCACGGCCTGCTGGCGCTCATCACCGTCACGGCAAGCTGCGTCGTGCTCATGGGGGCGTTGCAGATCCTGCTCGGCCTGCTGGGCCTGGGTCGCCTGGCTCGCTTTGTGCCCCAACCGGTGCTGGCCGGTTTCATGAACGGCGTGGCCTTGCTGATCCTGGTGTCACAGTTGCCGCCACTGCTCGGATTGCCAGGACCGGCGACGGCGCTTGGCCAGTTGGATCTGTCACAGGCGCAGCCGATCACGTTTCTGATCGGCCTGGCGACAGCGGCTGTCGTCTGGCTGCTGGCCTGGAAGTGGCCCCGCGCTCCCGCCCACTTGCTGGCATTGGTGGCCGGCTCGGCGCTGCAGGCCGCGCTGGCAGGCGCCTGGCCTGATGCCCAGCTTGGCCCGTATCTGGGCATGCTGCCGGCGGACAAGGTTTTGCCGGACGCGCTGCTGCCGCTGCTGACCAGCGAACCGCTGCGACTGCTGCAACGCCATGGCGCCGCGGTGCTGGCCTGCGCCGCGGTGCTGGCGCTTGTCGGGTCGCTGGAGTCGCTGCTTGCCGCGCTGGCTTCAGACCAGATGGCGCACGGGCGGCACGACAGCCGGCGCGAGCTGATCGCGCTGGGCGCGGCCAACATCGTCAGCGGGGCCTGTGGCGGACTGCCCGTTGTGCTGTCGCGAGCGCGCTCGACTTCGATGATCAAGGCTGGCGGCGCATTCAGCCGGGGTGCGGTGCTGGTGTCGACGCTGGTGCTGGCCCTGATCTATGCCCTGTGCGGCCCGTTACTGGCACTGCTGCCGCGATCGGTCCTGGCTGGCATCATGCTGACCATCGCCGTGGCCCTCTCGGACCGCTGGACACACCAGCTTCTGCGTCAGATTCGGGCCGGTGAGCGCTCGTCCGAACTGCGCTGGAGCCTGTCGGTGGTGAGTCTGGTTTGCGTCGTGACCGTGAGCATGGGCTTTGTTGCTGGCGTGGCTGCGGGCGTGCTGCTGTCCATGCTGATCTTTATTCACAGCATGAACCGCTCACTGCTGCGCGGCCGCTTCAGTGCGCGCGAGCGACCGTCACGGCGCATCTATGGCCCGGCGCAAGAGCGTCAGCTGCAGCAGGTCCGGCATTGCGTGATCCTGCTCGAGTTGGAGGGCGCCCTCTTCTTTGGCAGTGCCGAGCGCCTGGCGCTGGAGACCAGGGCGCTTTCCGCCGACTGTCGCTGTCTGGTGCTCGACATGCGCCGCGTCAGCACCATCGACGAGTCGGGCGCTCTCTTGCTGCAGGAGATATCGCGCCTGCTCGAACAGCGCGGCGCTTCCTTGCTGCTGGCCGGTGTGGCCGAGCACAACGCCCACGGGCAAAGACTGCGCGCGTTTGGCTGCTTCCGTGAGAGGCTGCGCCACGATTGGTGGCCCGACGCCGACCATGCGATCGAAGCCGCCGAGCGTCAACTGCTGATCGAGGCCGGTCTTTCCACCGAACAGGTGACCGTGGCACTGTCCGAAACCTCACTCCTGCGCGGACTCAGTCCGGCACAGCTTGCCAAAGTGCGGGACATGATGCTGGAGCAGCAACTCGCGGCCGGGACCCCCCTGTTTCGGGAAGGCGATCCCGGCGACCGGGTCTATGTGCTCACGCAGGGGTCGATCTCGATCATCGGTGGCGGCAATGGTCTCAGACAAAGGTATGTCAGCTATTCGCCCGGCGTCATGCTGGGCGAATTGGCGATGCTCGACGGCGGCAGCCGGACCGCCGATGCCGTGGCAGACAGCAACAGCGTGCTGTACGCGCTGACCCGCGAAAAGTTTGATGCGCTGGCCGAAACCGACCCCGCCCTGAGCGCCCGGTTGGCACGCAACATCGCACTGCATCTCTCTGAGCGCCTGCGCAGCGCCACCTTGTCCTGGCGCGCCAGCGCGGCGTGACCGGCCAAGGGGCAGGCTACCCTGTCCGCGTATGCAGCACCCGCTGCGGGAAGGGGATCTCGACGTGATTGTCTCGAAGGGCCTGCAGGACGTCCAGATTGATGAGGGATTTCAGGTTCAGGCTGCCATTCTCCGGATCCGCGATCCAGTAGCCGATCGTGAACTCGAGCCCGTCGGCCCCGAAATTTGACAGCGACACCGAGGGCTCCGGATCGCGCAGCACCCGGGCATGATTCAAGGCGGCCTCTTTCAGCAAGCGCATGACAAGCGCCACGTCGCTGTCGTAGGCAACCGAGACCACGGTCGATTGCCAGACCCGCGCATCTGCCAGGGACAGATTTTCGACCCGGCTGGTGATCAGCATTTCATTGGGAACGATCGACTCGCGCCCGACCAGTGATCTGATGACGGTGTAACGGGCGTTGATCTGGGTGATACGGCCCTCAAAGCCGTCGACACGCACGTTGTCGCCAATGCGCATGCTGCGCTCGGCCAGAATCACAAACCCGCTGACGTAGTTGGCTGCCAGTTTCTGCAGCCCGAATCCGACCCCGACCCCGACCGCACCGCCCAGCACCGAGAGCGCCGACAGGTTGATGCCCACCGCTGACAGGGCCACCAGCAGCCCGACAAACAAGAGCAGGGCCCGCGCCGCGTTGCTCAGCGCCTTTCGCAATGACAACTCGCCGCCGGTGGCCGAACGCAGCAGCCTGGCCTCGATGGCAGAGGAAATCCAGAGACTCACGATCAGCACGCCGCCGGCCGTCAGGACACCCTCGATCAGGGTCCGCACCGACATCGTCGCGCCGCCAAGCGTCCAGATGATCTGGTCGAGTTCCTCCAGAATCACCGGCAGCAGGCCGCTGACCCACAAGACCATCGCCAGCCAGGCGAGCCACGATATGCTTCTCTCGAGCAAGCGCACCAGAGGGGTTTGCGCGAACGCTGCCTGCAGCACCTTGACACCCAGGCGGATGACCAGCAGCGAGATCAGCACCGGAATCGCAATCTTGAAAACCGCCAGCGGCAGCCAAGCCTTCAGCAGGACCCGCGCCAGGTAGGCAAGCAGCAAAAGCACAATCGGAAACAGGACGCCATCGAAAAGGCTGCGGCCAAACAGGATTGAATTCCTGTCGCGCGCTCCCAGTGCGCGGGCAACCAGAGCGGTCAACGCCCATGCCACGAGGGCGCACACGATCAGCGCTCCGGACTCCATCAGGGCTGCCGGCCGGGTCAGGGCCGCCACCCAGCTCTCGAGGTCCGTGATCCGCGGGTCAGACATCGGCCAGAACCCGGATGTGCGCCTCCACGCTGCGCCCGAGCGCGCTCAACGCATAGCCGCCTTCCAGGCAGGACACGATGCGGCCCTTGGCATGACGCCGCGCGACTTCCTTGAGGCGATAGGTAATCCAGGCATAGTCCTGCTCCACCAGTCCCATCTGGCCCATGTCATCCTCGCGGTGCGCATCAAAGCCGGCGCTGATAAAGATCATCTCGGGCGCAAAAGCCTCGAGCCGGGGTATCCACGCGTTATCAATCAATTCGCGGACTTCCATGCCCTTGGTGTACGCCGGCACCGGCATGTTCACGAGATTGCTGGCGCCCGAGTGGGCCCAGTCCATCGGATAGAAAGGATGCTGGAAGAAACTCACCATCAGGATGCGCTGATCACCCGCCACGATATCCTCCGTGCCGTTGCCGTGGTGCACATCGAAATCAACAATCGCCACCCGCTTCAGGCCATGACGCTCAAGAGCATATTTGGCAGCGATGGCGACGTTGTTGAAAAAGCAGAAACCCATGGCTTTGTCGCGACAAGCGTGGTGCCCGGGTGGCCGCACGGCACAAAAAGCGGTCTCCATTTCGCCGGCCATCACGGCGTCGGTCGCCGCCAGTGATGCACCCGCGGCGCGCAGCGCGGCATCCCAGGTCCTGACGTTCAGGGAGGTGTCGGGGTCGACCTGCACATGGCTCGGGCCCCCCGCCGCGATTTCTTCGCGCAATCCGTCGCTCAGGCCGCGGATCGCGGCGACGTGCAGTCGACCATGCGCCAGTTCGATATCCACCAGCGAGGCCAGGGGCGCCTCGCGCCGGTCCAGTGCCACATGCAGACCGGATATCAGAAGACGATCTTCGATCGCATCGAGCCGCTCCGGGCATTCCGGGTGCCCTGGTCCCATTTCATGCGTCCAGCAGTCTGGATGAGTAAAGTATCCGGTCATAGTCACGATGCGCGTCCGTCTTTCAAAATTTTTGGTAAGGTGGTGCCATGAATGCACAACAAAAACTCAAATCTCTGGTGGATCAGCTTAACACGGTGCTGGTCGGCAAGTCGGCCCAGGTCCAGGATTGCGTGGCCTGTCTGCTGGCCGGCGGACACTTGCTGATCGAGGACGTGCCCGGGGTCGGCAAGACGACCCTGGCGCATGCCCTGGCCAGGACCTTTGGCCTTCGATTTTCGCGCGTGCAGTTCACCGCCGACCTGATGCCAAGCGACCTCTCGGGCGTTTCGGTCTACGAGCGGGCCAGGGAGTCCTTCGTGTTCCATCCGGGGCCCTTGTTCACGCAGGTTCTGCTGGCCGACGAGATCAACCGCGCCAGCCCCAAAACGCAAAGCGCCCTGCTCGAGGCGATGGAGGAAAGGCAGGTCAGCGTCGACGGCGAAACCCGCGCACTGCCCCTTCCCTTCTTCGTGATCGCGACCCAAAACCCGTTTGACCAGGTCGGGACCTATGCACTGCCGGAGTCGCAGCTGGACCGATTCCTGATGCGCATATCGCTGGGCTACCCCGATCGCAGTGCCGAACGCGCCCTGCTGGCCGGGCGCGACCACCGTGATATGGCCGACCGGCTACCCGCCCTGCTGACGAGCGCCGAACTCGAGCAACTGCAGCAGATGGTGCTGGCCGTCCACACCGCCGAACCGCTGCTCGACTACGTGCAGGACCTGATCGCCGCGACCCGGTCCGGGCGCTGGTTCCTCAAGGGCTTGAGCCCGCGCGCCGGCATGGCCGTGATCCGCGCGGCCAAGGCTCAGGCGCTTCTTTGCGAGCGCGACTATGTGGCGCCCGACGATGTGCAGGCGATCCTGGCGCAGACCGTGGCCCACCGTCTGCTTCCGGTGGGTGATGCCGGTCGCGGCGCGATCGAACAGGTGCGCGCCATGCTCGATGCGGTGCCGCTGCCGTGACATGGTTCCAGAGATGGCTGGAGGCACGCCTGCCTCTGTCCGACCACATCGCATTGACCCAGCGCAACGTCTACATCCTGCCGACCGGGCCCGGTTTCATGCTGGCGGCCACGCTCTTGCTGCTGCTCCTCACGTCGATCAATTACCAGCTCAATCTGGGGTACCTGCTGACCTTCCTGCTCGCCGGCTGCGCGGTCGTCGGCATGCATGTGGGCCACGGCACACTGCGCGGCGTCACGATGAGCCTGATCGCGCCGGAGGCGCAATTCGTCAATGCCAGCGCCAACATCGGAATCCTGCTTCAGAACCAGCGCCGCGCGATCCGCCATGGCATCGGCCTGGCCGTCATGGGTTCCGATCATTGGCTCTGGACCGACTTGCCGGCCGAGGGCAGCAGTGCCGTGCACATTGCCTTCAAGCCCGGGCACCGCGGCCTGCACCGGGTGCCAACGATCACGGCAGAGACGCGCTTTCCTCTTGGCATTTTCCGGGTCTGGACGGTCTGGCGACCCGCCACAAAAGTCCTCGTCTACCCGGCACCGGAGCCCTCGCCTCCCCGCTTGCCTGCCGGCCAGCCGCGCGCCGACGGCGGTGCGACCGCACAGTTGCCATCCAGCGGCGAATATGACGGCGTGCGCGCCTATCGCCGTGGCGACCCGTTGAAGCTGATCGTCTGGAAGAAAGCGGCCAAGGCCGAGGAACTTGTCAGCCGGGATGCGCAGCAGGTGCAGCATCAGGCACTGTGGCTCGACCGCTCCCGCACCGGTCTGTCCGACCCGGAACGGCAGTTGTCCCGCCTGTGCGCCTGGGTCTTGCTGGCTGAGCGGCAGGGGACGGACTACGGCCTGCGCCTGGCCGGACTCGAGATCGTTCCCGGCAGCGGCGAACTGCACAAGCTGCGCTGCCTCGAGGCGCTGGCACTATGTTGAGCGGCCTCAGGCAGTTACCGCGTGACAGCCGGGACACTTTGTTTCTGCTGCTGGTGATGGCCTGGGTGATGCTGCCCCAGGTCGATCATTTGCCGCTCTGGTGCAGCCTGATGGCCGCCAGCCTGCTGCTTTGGCGCGGATGGCTGGCGTTGTCGTCGCGCCCCCTGCCCTCGCGCTGGTGGCTTCTGGCCGTCCTGGGATTGACCCTGGCCGCGACCCTGTTCAGTTACAGGACCCTGTTCGGGCGCGACGCAGGTGTCAGCCTGATCGTGATTCTGGTGGCGCTGAAAATGCTTGAGCTGCGCGCCAGGCGCGACGCCTTCGTGGTTTTCTTTCTCGGCTTCTTCACGCTGCTGACCAATTTCTTCTACTCGCAGTCCCTGCTCACCGCCGCCGCCATGCTGCTGGCCTTGCTGGGCTTGCTGACCGCGCTGGTCAATGCCCATATGCCGGTCGGCAAGCCGCCCTTGCTCCAGGCTGCAAGAACCGCCGCCTGGATGGCGCTGCTGGGTGCGCCGATCATGGCGGTGCTGTTTGTCCTGTTTCCCCGCATCGCACCCCTGTGGGGCATCCCGAACGACGCCATGAGCGGGCGCAGCGGACTGTCTGCCACGATGCGGGTCGGCGCCATTGCGAGCCTCGCGCTCGATGACAGCATTGCCATGCGCATCCGTTTCGAAGGCCCGGTTCCGCCGCAATCGGCGCTCTACTTTCGCGGACCCGTGCTCTCCGCCTTTGACGGCCGCGAGTGGCGTCCCCTTCGCCGCGGGCAGCCGCCAGACGCCCAACTTCAGGTGCGCGGTGCCCCGGTCAGATACCAGGTGACGCTGGAGCCCAACAGCCGCCCCTGGCTGCTGCTGCTCGACGCGGCCCCGACCAGGCCCCTTCTGAGCGGGATCGACGCCAGCCAGACACCCGATCTGCAGTGGCTCGCCGAGCGCCCGCTGACGGACCTGCTGCGCTACAGCGCCATCAGCTACCCCGACTTCCGTTATGGCCCTCTGAGTGCGACAAGCGACCTGCAAAACTACCTGGAACTGCCCCGGGGCTTCAACCCGCGCACTTTTGAACTTGCGGCGGGGTTGGCCCGCAATCGCAGTGACAATGCCGACGCGCTTGTGGCTGCCGCCCTGGCGCATCTGCGCGACGGCGGCTACCGCTACACGCTGGAGCCGGGTCTCTTTGGCCAGCACAGCGCCGACGAGTTCTGGTTTGACCGCAAAGAAGGCTTTTGCGAACACATTGCTTCAAGTTTCGTGATCCTCATGCGCTCGATGGGAATACCGGCCCGCGTCATCACCGGCTACCAGGGAGGCGAGAGCAACCCGGTGGACGGTTTTTTTGTGGTTCGCCAGAGCGACGCCCACGCCTGGGCGGAAGTTTGGCTGGCCGGTCGCGGCTGGGTCCGGGTTGACCCGACGGGAGCGGTGTCGCCCGGCCGGATCAGCGCCCTGCAACGACTGCAGGCCGCTCGCGGCGCCATCGCCGGCGCGCTGCTGGGCAACGTCAGCCCGGCGCTGGCCAGCAGCTTGCGCGCGCTGTGGGACGCCGCCAACAATGGCTGGAACCAGTGGGTGCTCAACTACACGCAGGGCAAGCAGCTCAATCTGCTGCGAAATATCGGTTTTGAGTCGCCGAGCTGGGAGGACCTGGCCTATCTCCTGATCGCTGCCATCGTTCTGTCGAGCCTGGCTGGTGCGGCCTGGACCTCATGGGCCCGACGCCGACAGGATCCCTGGCTGCGCCTGCTGGCGGCGGCCACAGCGCACCTCAGGGACACCGGCCTGCGCATTGCCCCCAACAGCCCGCCACGCCGGCTCGGGGAACAACTGCTGCAACAGCGCGACCCGGTCGACCCGCGCGTGCCGGCGCTGCTTGACTGGCTGGAACGCCTTGAGATGCAGCGTTACGCACCGAAGGGGCGTCAGGGCGGTCAACTCGGTACACTGCAAACCGAACTTAAACGATTGATGCGACGCAATTGACCCACCCGTCTTTCATACTCCTTGTCCTGCTCGCGGCAAGCTGCGCCCTGAGTGCTGAAGCTGCAGGCACGCCAAGGTCAAAGAGAAAACCGGCGGCTGAGAGGCAGGCGGCGCAACTCGCGCAAGCCGGCCCGGCCTACGCGAAGCGCCCCGATGCGATGCTGGCGGCCGATGACATGGCCGAGCGACGCGACCTCGACCGCGAGTGGGTGCGCCAGGCGATCGCCCACGCGCGCTATCTGCCGCAGGTGGTCAAGCTGATTCTGCCGCCGCCCCGGGGAAGCGCGAAGAACTGGCACGCCTACCGCAGTCGCTTTATTGAACCGGTTCGGATCAAGGCCGGCGTCGAGTTCTGGCGCCGACATCACGATACCCTGGCGCAGGCCGAACGCGAGACCGGCGTGCCGGCCGGCATCATTGTCGGCATCATCGGTGTCGAAACCATTTTTGGTCGACAAATGGGGCGTTTTCGGGTCATCGACGCGCTTGCCACGCTGGCCTTTGACTTTCCGGCCAGCCACCCCCAGGCAATCGAGCGCGGCGCATTTTTCAGGTCAGAGCTCGAACAATTCCTGAGCCTGACACAGCGCACGGGCGTTGATCCATCGGCACCGCTTGGCAGCTACGCCGGCGCCATGGGCATGCCCCAGTTCATGCCGTCGAGCTGGAGCAAGTACGCGGTTGACTATGACGGTGACAGCAAGATCGACCTGTTCAACAGCGCGGCCGATGCGATCGGCTCGGTTGCCAGCTATTTCAGGGCGTTCAACTGGCAGCCAGGCCTGCCAACGCATTACCGGGCGCGCTTTGATGCCGACAAACTGGATCTGCAGGCGCTGCTGGTCAACGATATTCTGCCCACTTTCAGCGCTGCCAGCATGGTCGCCAAGGGCGTGCTGCTCGATGACGATGCCCTGCGGCACAGCGGTCCGATGGCCCTGGTTGAACTGCAGAACGGCGACGCAGCGCCCAGCTACGTGGTCGGCACCGAAAACTTCTACGCCATCACACGCTACAACTGGAGCAGCTACTACGCGATGGCCGTGATCGAACTCGGAGAAGCCGTTGCTCAGGCGATGAAGCGCTGAAATTTCGGCAGATTCACCTTTTGCGGGTCGCGATCCATTGGTCAGCTTGCTTTCGAACCAGTTGCGGAAAGGCTTCCTCGTGCTCCAGCGCAAGCATGAAAAGGGCATTGAGCACAGTCCCCGGGAAACCGGCCCTCGAGCCGCCCCGGGTGTCCGTCTGCAACTCGTTGATCAGGACATTGAACTCGGGACAGCCCCAAAACAGCTTGAGCTTTCGGCCAAGATGGGGGTAGGCTTCATTGATCACGGCAAAGTTCTTGTTGTTCTCAATCACATCCGGTCCTTCAAAAACGTTTTGCGGTCACGACGACAAAAAGGAGGATCACTGCACCCAGCATGATCAGAAAGACGGGATGGGCGCGCCGGCGAGGCGCTGACTTCAGGACCAGATCCTGTGGCGCCAGCTTTGCTCGCACTGTGGTTTCACGTTCCATACCGAACTCTTTAGACCTGCTTTGGCCACATTCTATAGAGGTTGACCGTCAGTCGTCAGACACTGCGTCGATCCCAGGAAAGAGCACCTCGGTAAAGCCAAACCGCGTGAAATCGCGCACCCGCATCGGGTACAGCATGCCGATCAGGTGATCGCATTCGTGCTGCACGACGCGGGCGTGAAAGCCCTCGACCGTGCGCTCCAGCGGGTCGCCGTACTGATCAAAGCCGGTGTAGCGGATGCACGAAAAACGCGGCACGATCGCGCGCAGACCGGGCACCGACAGACAGCCCTCCCAGTCCTCGACTTCAAGCAGCCCGCCATCGCTTGTCGCCGGCGCCAGCGCCGTGAGGACAGGATTGACAAGCACCGTCGTCGGGATCGGCAGGGCCTGCGGGTAGCGCGGATTGCGTGCGCCAGTGCCAAAAATGACAACTTGCAGGTCGACCCCGATCTGGGGCGCGGCCAGTCCGGCGCCATTGGCGGCCAGCATGGTGTCGAGCAGGTCCGAGATCAGCAGATGCAGTTCATCGGTGTCGAATTGGGTGACCGCCTTGGCTTTTCGCAGCAGGCGCGGGTCGCCCATCTTCAATATGTCACGAACGGCCATCAAGCAACTCCTTCAGACCGGCTTCGTCGAGCACCGGGATGCCAATCTCACGCGCCTTGTCAAGCTTGCTGCCGGCCTCGGCGCCGGCCACCACAAATGATGTCTTCCTGCTGACCGAGCCCGCCACCTTGCCGCCGGCGGCCTCGATCAGGTCTTTCGCCTGATCTCGGCTCAAGGTCGGCAAGGCACCGGTCAGGACCAGGGTCCTGCCTGCCAGCGCCAAGCGTGCGCTCGGTGCGGGCGCGCCCTCGTCCCAATGGACACCACAGGCGCGCAACTGCGCCACCACTTCCCGGTTATGCGCCTGTTCAAAGAAGATCCTCACGCTTTGGGCCACGATCGGACCGATGTCGCTGACCTTGAGCAACTGCTCGACAGGCGCGTCCATGATGGCGTCGAGTTGACCAAAATGGCGCGCCAGTTCCTTGGCAGTGGCCTCGCCCACATGGCGGATACCGAGCCCGAAAAGGAAACGCGGGAGCGTTGTCTGCTTTGAATTTTCGATCGCATCGAGGACATTGCGGGCCGACAGCGCTGCCATGCGATCGAGATCCTTCAAGACGCCCAGCGCGAGTTCGCGCTGCTCCTCGCAAGTCACACGGGCAAACATTTCTTCCATCGGCAAATTGAGCCGCTCGGCCTGCGCGCGCAGGCCCAGCCGGTACACGTCAGAAAGGACCCTGACAACACCCCGTTCGACCAACTGATCAACCAGGCGCTCTCCCAGCTTGTCAATGTCCAGAGCGCGGCGCTGGGCATAGTGCAGGATGGCCTGTTTGCGCTGAGCGCCGCAAAACAGCCCGCCGGTGCAGCGGTAGTCGACCTCACCTTCTTCCCGCACAATGGCGCTCCTGCAAATCGGGCACTGGCCGCTCAACCGCGCGCAGAGGTCAAAAGGTAGCGCCACATCCAGGGGCCGCTTTTCCAGGTCGACCCGGACGATTTCCGGAATAACGTCGCCAGCACGCCGCACAATCACGGTGTCCCCGATCCGCACGTCCTTGCATCGCGTTTCGTCATCATTGTGCGCTGTGGCGTTCGACACCGTAACGCCGCCAACCTGGATCGGCTCGAGCTTTGCCACGGGGGTCAGTTTGCCGGTGCGACCGACCTGAATGTCGATGTCCAGCACCACGGTGGGCTGCTCCTCTGGCGCGAACTTGTGTGCCACAGCCCAGTGCGGCTCTCTGGACCTGAAGCCGAGCTGCTTCTGCAGGTCGAACCGGTTGACCTTGTAAACCACGCCGTCAATGTCGAACGGGAGCGACCCGCGCTCGCGAGCGATCTGCTCGTGAAACCTGACAAGCTCGCCAGCGCCCCGTGCGCGCCTGGCATAAGAACAGACCACAAAGCCCCAGTTCCTCAATGCTTCGAGTGCCTGCCAATGCGTGTCGAACATCGGTTCGCCATTCTCCCGCGCCGGGATCTCGGCCAGCGAATACGCGAAAAAACTCAGCTGTCGCTCGCCGACGATGGACGAGTCAAGCTGGCGTATCGTTCCGGCCGCCGTGTTTCGCGGGTTCACAAATTCAGGCATGCCCTGCTCTCTTTGCCTGCGGTTGATCGCAGCGAGCTTGTCATGCCGCAGGTAGACCTCGCCGCGCACTTGCAGCATGCTCGGATGCCGTCCGATGAGCCGAAGCGGGATCTCGGCGATTTTTCGCGCGTTTTCGGTGACGTCCTCGCCAGTCTCGCCATCGCCGCGGGTGGCGGCCTGCAGCAGAACACCATCCAGATAGCGAAGACTCAGCGCCAGACCGTCGAATTTCAGCTCCGCCACATACTCGACCTCATCCGAATTTTCCAGCGGCTCCTGATCCGGCTGGTGTGACGGTTTTCCAAGCTTCTTCCTGATTTCCTGATCAAATCCAATGGCGCCGGTGGCCTGCGTGTCGGTGACGGTTCTGATCGACAGCATCGGCACGCTGTGGCGCACCGGCTTGAAACCGGTGAGGACAGCGCCACCGACGCGCTGCGTCGGGGAATCAGGCGCCAACAGGTCGGGAAAGTCGCGCTCCAATTGCTGCAGTTCCCGAAACAGGCGGTCGTACTCGGCGTCAGACACCTCGGGCTTGTCCAGCACGTAGTAGGCGTGACCCCAGTGGTTTAGTATTCCTCTTAGCCGCTCGGCGCGAGCCTGGTCGCTTTGGGAGGACGGTCGGGTGGACCACAGATCGCTGTTCATCGGAATAGTTTAGGGCAATCCCTGATCTGTTATGTTGACTGTGCTGCAACCGTAACCGAGATGCACTGCAAAGGGATGACGATGGAGTTTTTCAAGGGTTTTCAATGGGCATTGCCGGTGGCGTTCGCCGACTCGCTGGCACGGGCCTGGTTCGTCGAGGGTGATGTCCTGTACGACAGCGCAGTGGCCTACAACGCAAGCTGGTCGGCGGCGCTTCAAGCGGTCGAGTACACGATTCAGGTGCGCTCGCCGGCACGCTCGAGCGAAGTGAACAATCAGACCGTGCGCGAGGTTTTCACACGCAACTGGCACTCCGAGGTGCGACTCGACCTCTACTCGCACATGACCAGAGTCGGCAACGGCCAGGTCAGGACCACCCAGGGGCGGCTCTACACAAGCTTGTGGAAGGGGACGATCGACACCCTGTTCGAGGACAAATCAGCCCACCCACCCGTGCCGACGACCGCTCAGCAGCTTTCCAGGGATCTCGAGAAGGCAAGCGGGCTGACCGCGCTTGTACCGAGCGGCCACGCGACATTTGTCATGGTGCGCGATCTCTCCAACAGCGTTTCCAGAAGCAAGTACCAAAAAGTTCAAGCCAAGCTGCGTCCCTATATGTCCCGCGAGCCCGTCATCGTGAGGCCGGCGGACGCGAATTTCCCTGATGCGCACGAAATTGCGCCAACAGTGGATATCGCCCTTTTTCCAACGACCGGCGTTGAACTGTCCGAACTGGAAGAACTGGTTAAGCAGGCCGTCTATGTGCCGACCAGGGATGCCAAGAAAGACATGTTCAGGCTCAGCGCGCACGGCGTCGTCATCTAGGCTCCGTGCCAACGGGAGCGGGTAAGTCTCTCGCGGTCTATGCCCGAAAACCTCCCTGTTCAGTTTCATGCGCCCGCCATGGACAAGAGAAGCATCTTGGCAACCGCAGGTATTGTTCGGCTTGGTGGCATATGCATATGGTTATTGATTCTTTGACAGCCTGTCCCGCCACGCCTACAGTGCGCCACTCAGGCAGCGGTTGAGGCGTCACGCCAGCGCTGCCGGAGTTGCTCAATTACCCATGCTTCAACAAGGAAAATTCATGACCGGTTTCGCTCCGCTATTCAACGCCACCCGCTCAGCCCTGGCCGGCGAAGGCGCTCAAACCATCATCCGCTTCAATGCAGCCAGCCAGGGCCATGACGGACTCCACCGCCGAGTCAAGATCCGGGGATTCGCCGTGGAAGTGGATGAGCCCCCGACCCTCGGCGGCACGGACCGTGCGCCAAGCCCTGTGGAGTATGCACTCGCGGCTTTGGCCACCTGCCAGGAAATAACCTACCGCCTGCATGCCGACGCTCTGGGGATTGCGCTCAAGGACGTATCCGTCGAACTTGAAGGGGAACTTGATCTGCGTGGCTTCTTCGGCGCGACTGAAGGCGTGCGCCCGGGCTTTCTGAACATAACTGGCTCAGTGAGGTTTGACAGTTCGGCACCGGTAGCAGAGTTACAGCGCCTTAAGAGCGTTGTGGATGCGCACTGCCCGGTGCTGGACCTGTTCAATAACGCGACACCGGTGCAGATCAGCATTGCAGCCCGAGCACCAATGACAGCGGCAACTTAAGGCTGCAACAGACCAAGGTTCTTGGCTGGACCCGTCCGCTAATTTGGCGAAAGTGTCGACGAGCAAGTACGCTCAACTCATTTACCCTGATTCAGTGCTGAGTTGGACACCTATCAGACAGCGTCAAGAAAAAAGCACCTAACGTTTCCGCTAAGTGCCTGATTTCATTCGAGATTTTGGTAGGCGCGATTGGACTCGAACCAACGACCCCCACCATGTCAAGGTGGTGCTCTAACCAGCTGAGCTACGCGCCTAAGGATTGCCCGAGAGCCGCGAGTATATCAGCATGCACGATGCCTTCACCCTGGAACTTGTGAAGTGGAACTTATGACCTGCTCTTCTGATCAGCGAGCCGTGGGTGATAATTGACGTTGACGTAAACGTCAATCAATTATTGGAGATCAACATGGACATTGCAGGCAAAGTATTCATCGTCACCGGTGGTGCATCAGGTTTGGGCGAAGGCACCGCCCGCATGCTGGCGGAAAACGGCGGAAAAGTGGTGATCGCCGACATGCAGACAGAAAAGGGCGAAGCGGTCGCCCGGGAAATTGGCGGCGTGTTCGTCAAGTGCGACGTGTCTCAGGAGGCTGACGGCCAGGCTGTGGTGAACCAGGCAGTGTCGATGGGCAAGCTGATGGGTCTGGTCAACTGCGCCGGCATCGCGCCGGCGGAAAAAACTGTGGGCAAGACCGGCGCCCACAGCCTGGCGGTTTTCAGCAAGTGCATTACCGTCAATTTGATTGGCAGCTTCAACATGATCCGACTCGCCGCGCATGCCATGAGCCAGAACCAGCCCGAGGCTACCGGCGAGCGCGGCGTCATGATATCGACCGCCTCGGTGGCCGCCTATGACGGGCAGATCGGCCAGGCTGCCTACAGTGCGTCAAAGGGCGGCATCGTCGGCATGACGCTGCCGATCGCGCGCGACCTGGCGCGCAACGGCATACGCAACATGACCATCGCGCCGGGTATTTTCGGCACCCCGATGATGTTCGGCATGCCCAAGGAAGTTCAGGACTCGCTGGCGGCCAGCGTGCCTTTCCCGTCCCGACTGGGCACGCCCGCGGACTATGCCAAGCTGGCGCGGCACATTTTCGAAAACGACATGCTCAATGGAGAAGTGATCCGCCTCGACGGTGCAATTCGTCTGGCTCCGCGCTAGCCACAAGGGGCTGAGGCCCCTCGTCACCAGATCACGCAGGCCGATCGGAACAGGTCTGCGCCACAATAGCGCCCGTGAGCATTCCGCAAACCTTTATCCAGGAATTGATCGCCCGCGCTGACGTGGTGGAGATCGTCGGGCGCTATGTGCAGCTCAAGCGCGGCGGTGCCAATTTCATGGGCCTTTGCCCCTTTCATGGCGAGAAGTCGCCATCGTTCTCCGTCAGTCCAAGCAAGCAGTTTTATCACTGCTTTGGTTGTGGCAAGAACGGCAATGCCATCAGTTTCCTGATGGATCACGCCGGCATGACGTTTGTAGAGGCGGTCAAGGACCTGGCGCAGCAATACGGACTGCAGGTGCCCGACGATGATGTCAGCCCGCAGCAACGGGCGCAAGCCGCCGAGCAGCGGCAAAGGCAGACCACCTTGAGCGAGGTGCTTGAAAAGGCAGCGGATGCTTACCGCAAGCATCTCAAGGATTCGACCAAGGCAGTGGCCTACCTCAAAGGGCGCGGCCTGTCCGGCGAGATTGCCAGGCAATTCGGTCTGGGGTACGCGCCCGAGGGCTGGCGCAGCCTGGCCAGCGTGTTTCCGAGTTACGACGATGCGCTGCTGGTCGAGAGCGGTCTGGTCATTCTGAACACGGAAGACGCCAGTGATGAGAAACGCTACGATCGTTTTCGAGACCGGATCATGTTTCCGATCCGCAACGTCAAGGGAGAGTGCATAGGATTTGGCGGCCGTGTGATCGGTGACGAGAAGCCCAAGTACCTCAATTCGCCAGAGACGCCGGTCTTCAGCAAGGGGCACGAGTTGTACGGCCTGTTCGAGGCGCGCAGCGCGCTGCGCGAGCAGGGCTTTGCGCTTGTGACCGAAGGTTACATGGACGTCGTCGCCCTGGCCCAACTTGGCTTCCAGAACACAGTGGCCACCCTGGGAACGGCCTGCACGCCAGAGCACATCCAGAAACTGTTTCGATTTACAGAGACCGTGGTGTTCAGTTTCGACGGCGACGCAGCGGGCCGGCGCGCGGCGCGCAAGGCGATGGACAACGCCCTGACCTTTGCCAGCGACACGCGCAGCATCAAGTTTCTGTTCCTGCCCCCTGAGCACGATCCCGACAGCTTTATTCGGGAGTTCGGCAGGGAGGCTTTTGCACGCTATGTCAGCGAGGCGATTCCCTTAAGCCGCTTCCTGGTCGACAGCGCACGCGAAGGCTGCGAACTCGGCAGCGCGGAAGGCCGCGCCCAACTCGCCACCCGCGCCAAGGCCCTGTGGATGCCGCTTCCCGATGGTGCCCTCAAGCGACAGTTGTTGAGTGAAATTGCCGGGCTGGTGCAACTGGCGAGCCGCGAATTGATCGACCTGTGGACATCCCGGACCTTGCCCAGCCATTCCGAGAGATCCAAACACATCCATCGCCCGATGGATCAGACCGGTGCGCGAACGCGTCTGACCGGGCGCCCTCGACCTGTCAGCCGGGCCGACCATGCGGTTCGCATGTTGCTGGGAAACATGTCGGCGCTGGAGGGCCTGTCGGCCGAAGACCACAGCATGCTGTGCGAGTTGCCGGCGCCGCATGGACCCTTGTTTGTCTGGCTTGAGAGCCAGTTGCACGAACATGGCGCACAACCCTGGGTCGCTTTGCGAGAGGGCCTGCGCGGACGCGAGGGCGAGGAAATTGCAGTGCGGCTGATGACGGACCACGAACTGGCCGCTGCCGACGAGACTGATTCATGCCTGAGTGAATTGCGCAACGTCTTGAACCGGATGCTGGTCGAGCGATTGAAGGGGCAGGAAACCGAGATGATCCACCAAGCCAGAAGCGATCCGGCGGCGCTGCATCGCTATCGCGAGTTCCAGGCTCGCCGGCTTCAGCTTGAGGCCGTGCTTTCAACCGCTGCCGCCGACAGAGAGGCCCCGTCGGTGTGATGGTATAATCCAACCGTCTCAGGCAAGAGCGACAGCAGCACCTCCGGACCGGCCATTCGGTGACATTGATCACAACCGGCCACCTTCCGCAAGGACTGCATTCCAAATGTTCGCCCTCAGATCTTGCCACCAGGAGCGTTTTTCACAAGCACCCAGGCGATAACGATCGTCGCGATGCTTGTTGAGTTTGTTTAGTTCGCCTGTTTTCTTGAATTCCTGAGGTCTTTCATGCCTTCTCAAAAACCCGAAAAATCCACTCGTTCCAGCGCAAAGCCGCTTGCCAAGAGCGGCGGCAAACTACCCGCACCCCCTGCTCAGGCCAAGCCAAAGACAAAGGTCGTGGACAAGGCTGTCGCGAAGAAAGCCGAATCAGCGGTCAAAGCGGTCAGCACTTCCAAACCTTCGAAGAACAAGCCACTGAGCGAGTTGAAAAATGTGGCTGTTCTGGCTGTGGCGGGTGAACCGGTCGTCAAGAAGAAACCGGGCCGCCCGCCAAAGGCGGCGGCCGCTGAGTCCATGGTCGCGCCGGCGAGCGGAGCCAAGCGCGGGCGCAAACCCAAGGTCCCTCCAAATATGGCGGGACTTGACAGCGCAGACATGGCCGAGATCGAGGCCGATCTGGTCGGCGAGCCGATTGCCGCCGGCGAGAAAGTCAAGCCCTTGCGAATGAAGATCAGCAAGGCCAAAGAACGCGCACTGATGAAGGAATTTGGTCTTGACGAGACCGTTCTGTCCGAAGAGGATATCGCACGGCGCCGTCTGCGCCTCAAGGCCCTGATCAAGCTTGGCAAGACGCGCGGCTACCTCACGCATGGCGAAATCTCCGACCACTTGCCTGACAAACTGGTCGATGCCGAAACGCTCGAGGTCGTGATCTCCATGCTCAACGACATGGGCGTGGCGGTATATGAGCAGACCCCCGACGCCGAGACGCTGCTTTTGAACAACAATGGCCCGACCGCGGCGACCGAGGAAGAAGCCGAGGAAGAGGCCGAGGCGGCTCTTTCGACCGTCGACAGCGAGTTTGGCCGAACCACCGACCCGGTGCGCATGTACATGCGCGAGATGGGCACGGTTGAACTGCTGACGCGCGAGGGTGAAATCGAAATTGCCAAGCGCATTGAAGGCGGACTGATGGCGATGATGGAGGCAATTTCCGCCTCCCCGGCAACGATTGCCGAAATTCTGCGCTTGGGCGAAGACATCCGCGAGGGCAAGGTCGTCATTACCACGGTGGTGGACGGTTTCTCCAATCCCAACGAAGCCGACGACTATGTGGCCGAGGAAGATTTTGACGAGTTCGACGCCGCTGACGACGATGACGGCAAAGGTGGCTCCAAGGCGCTGACGAAGAAGCTCGAAGAACTCAAGCGCGAGGCGCTCAGCCGTTTCGACAAATTGCGTGATCTGTTCGAAAAGATCCACAAGATCTACGACAAGGAGGGATACGGCACCCCCAACTATGTCAAGACCCAGAAGTTGCTGAGCGAGGAACTGATGTCGATTCGCTTTACTGCCAAGGCGATTGAGAAACTCTGTGACATGGTGCGCGCCCAGGTCGACGACATCCGCAAGAAAGAACGGGAACTGCGGCGAATCATTGTTGATAAATGCGGCTATCCGCAGGAACATTTCATTGCCAATTTCAGTGGTCGCGACAAGCACGGCAACCGGGTGGCCAGCCAGTTGCTGAACCTGAAGTGGATAGAGAAGCAGACCACCCTGGGAAAACCCTGGAGCGCCATCATGGCGCGCAACATCCCGCCGGTGCAGGACCTCCAGCAAAAGCTCACCGATTTGCAGGCCCGCGTGGTGGTGCCGCTCGATCAGCTCAAGGACATCAACAAGCGCATGAACGAAGGCGAGTCGTCGTCGCGCGCGGCCAAGAAGGAGATGATCGAGGCCAACTTGCGACTGGTGATCTCGATCGCCAAGAAGTACACCAACCGCGGCCTGCAGTTTCTGGACCTGATCCAGGAAGGCAACATCGGCCTGATGAAGGCGGTTGACAAGTTCGAGTACCGTCGCGGCTACAAGTTCTCGACCTATGCGACCTGGTGGATTCGGCAGGCCATCACGCGTTCGATCGCCGACCAGGCCCGAACCATCCGCATTCCGGTGCACATGATCGAGACCATCAACAAGATGAACCGCATCAGCCGCCAGCATCTGCAGGAATTCGGCTTCGAGCCCGACGCCAGCGTGCTGGCCGAGCGGATGGAGATTCCGGAAGACAAGATCCGCAAGATCATGAAAATCGCCAAGGAGCCGATCTCGATGGAGACGCCGATCGGCGACGACGACGATTCGCACCTGGGCGACTTCATCGAGGACAGTGCCAATACGGCGCCGATGGAGGCCGCCATGCAGGCGGGTTTGCGCGACGTTGTGAAAGACATTCTGGACAGTCTGACACCGCGCGAAGCCAAAGTCCTTCGCATGCGCTTCGGAATCGAGATGACGAGCGACCACACGCTCGAAGAAGTCGGCAAGCAGTTTGACGTGACACGCGAACGCATCCGGCAAATCGAGGCCAAGGCGCTGCGCAAGCTCAAACACCCGTCGCGTTCCGACAAGTTGCGCAGTTTCACTGACAATCTCTGATCCGCGGGGACCGACCGCTACGCCTTGGCTGCCGCCAGGCGGGCGAGGCGTCAGTCGATCAGCGTCGCGTACACCAGATTGCGAAACAGCATGCGGTAGTACTCGCGCTGGTTCGGTGCCTGCAGCATAAGGCACGCGAACATGTCCTCTGCCGGATCGACGAAGAACGTGGTGCCGGCCATCCCACCCCAGTAGTAGGCGCCGACGGAACCGGGCACAGTCGCCAGCCCCGCCTCCTTGCGAACCGCAAAGCCCAAGCCAAAGCCATAACCGGGCGGCAGCAGTTGACTGGACACCCCCTTGTTTACCGCCATCGTGCCGAGGTGATCAGCCGTCATGAAATCGACCGTCCGTGGCCCCAGCAGACGCACGCCATCAAGCTCGCCCCGGTTCAGCATGAACTGCAGGAAGCGCGCGTAGTCGAGCGCCGTCGAAGCCAGTCCGCCGCCGCCGGACTCAAATGCCACCGGTTCACGGACATCGATAAGCCGCATCTGCAAACCGCCCTCGGGATCGCGGGCAAAAGGCTGGGCGATGCGTGCGTGATGCTCTGGCGGCACGCAGAACCCGGTATCCCTCATGTCCAGGGGCTTGAAGATGTTCTCCTGCAAATAGACACCGAGCGTCTTGCCGCCAACCACCTCGATCAGGCGGCCGAGCACATCGGTGGCACGGCCATACTCCCATACCGTGCCGGGCTCGAACAGCAGCGGCAAAGCGGCCAATTCCAGAGAAGACTCGGCATTGCTGCGCAGTCGTGACCCCATCCGCCGCTGCGCATATTGCCGCTGCACCGCGGTGCTGCCCATGAACTCATAAGTCAGACCCGCCGTGTGGCGCAACAGGTCCTGCACCGTCGCCAACTGCTGCGCCGCTTGCACTTGCGCCGCTCCGTCGACCAGTCGGCTGACCTTCGGCGCGGCGTATTCAGGCAGATATTTGGCAACCGGGTCACTCAACAGCAAGCGGCCCTGCTCCATCAGCATCATGACTGCCACCGACACGATCGGCTTGGTCATGGAATAGATGCGAAAGATCGCATCCTGCGTCATTGGCGCCGCGCTTGCGGGATCCAGGGCGCCCAGGCTTTCGAAACAGGCCAGTTTGCCGTGCCGCGCAATCAGAACGACCGCCCCCGGCAGGCGCTGTCGGTCAACTTCGGCCTGCAACACCTCGATCAACCGTGCTGTGCGCTGGGGACACAGGCCAAGGCTGGCGGGAGAGACCTTGGGTGCTGGCCAACGGGATGTGCCTGCCGGAGGCGCCTTCACTTTTCCGCCTCCTGCAGGACGCGCCACATGACCTTGCCCGCACCACTCTTAGGCAAAGCCTGGACAAACTGCACAACACGAGGGCACTTATAGATCGCCATGTTGGCCCGGCACCAGTTGATGATGTCCTCTTCGCTGACGCTGCCCTCATAGGAGGGGCGCAGCACAACGACCGCCTTGACCGATTCGCCTCGGTAGTCGTCCCTGATGGAGATGACACACGCTTCCTGCACGGCAGGATGCCCGAACATCAGCGCCTCGACCTCGGCCGGCCAGACCTTGAATCCCGACGCATTGATCATGCGCTTGAGTCGATCCGTCAGGAAAAAATAGCCATCCGCGTCGACATGCCCCAGATCGCCCGAACGGAAGAAACGCTTGCCTTCAAACTGAACAAAAGCGGCCTCGGTTGCCTGCGGCCGTTTCCAGTAGCCCTGAAAGACTTCAGGTCCATGAATGATGATCTCGCCCGGTTCTCCGAACGGCATCTCGAGCAGCGTATCGGGATCAATGACCCGCGCCTCGGTGCTCATGAACGGGATACCCAGGCATTGCTGCTTGGGCGCATCGGGCGGATTGCTGTGCGACGGTGCCGCAGTTTCAGTCAGCCCGTAGCCCTCGATGTAGCTAAGACCGAATTGTTCATAGAGCCGTTGCGCCACCGCCTGCGGCATGGCTGCGCCACCGCCGCCGATGTACACCAGACTGGACAGATCGTAGCGATCAAAATCGGGGCTGCCCAACAAATCGATCACCATCGTGGGAATATTGGTCCAATGCGTGACCTTCCAGCGCGAAATCAGAAGGCCTGCCGTCTCGCGGTGCCAGCGCGGCATCAGAACGAGCGTGGCGCCTGCACGAATGCTGGTGTGCATCAGACTCACCATGCCGGTGATGTGAAACATGGGCACCACCGCGAGCACGACATTTTCAGCCGAGCCATTGCCCCATAGCGAACTGGCAATCGCGTTGTGCATGATGCTGGCGTGACTGTGCATGCACCCCTTTGGCAAACCGGTCGTTCCGCTGGTGTACGGCAAAACCGCCAGATCCGATGGCGTCACGAAGCACTCCGCCGGGCGCGCTGTCACCCGCATCGCCTGTTCCCACTGGTGCACCTGCCCATCCCGCAACTGTGGCAAGGCATGGCGCTGCAAGAGCCAGTCGACCCAGGCTTGCGGTGGCGCATCGTCACCCGCAATCGCCGCATCGAAGGCATCGGTGAAATGCGTCACCAGCAGATGCGCCAGCCGTTGCGGCGCCTCCAGCGCATCACTGGCGAGCACCAGGTCTGCGGCCAGGTCTGCCGTGGTGATCGCCACTCTCGCGTCGGGATCGAGGATGTAGTGCTTCAGTTCCTGCGCCCGGTTCATCGGGTTCACCGGAACCACCACGCCACCGGCGCGCAAAATTGCAAAATGCGCGATCACCAATTGCGGGCAGTTCTGCATGTTGAGGAGAACCCGATCACCTTTTTGCAACCCCAGATTCTGCAAAAATGACGCCAGACTCTCGGCCTTTTGCAGCAGTTCCCGATAACTGAAGACGCGTCCAAAGAAGACCAGCGCCGCCTTGTGGGGATAGCGGCGCGCACTGGTTTCAAGGTTGTCCCAGAGGGATGTTTCAGGCACGGTTATGGCATGCGGCAGTCGCGCCGGCCAGAAACGATGATGTGAACAGACATCGGATCTGACCGCGCTATTTGGAAAACGGCTGGTTCGCTCCATTGATTTTCTCTGTTGATGCCGCACTGGCGGTAGCGGCAAACTGCATTGCGGCCGGAAATTCGGCCATGGATGGCACAAATCCTGCCTTGCCCATGGGAGCATAATAATCTGCGGCGGGGTGGTGCTCGAATTCTTTCGGATTTGTGCGAGCGTAAACCCGGATGCTTGAGTCATCCTGACGCTGCTAAAGTTGGCATAGGGTTGGCTGGTATTTTTGGTGGCCTTGTCGGCTGATTTTTGATTTCATTTCTTTTGACTGGAGTAAGGTAAATGCATTTAAGCAAATTGAAACCGGTGATCGCTGTCGCGCTTGCCGTGGGTACCATGATGGCGACCCCGGCGCATGCAGGCAAAACGCTCGATGGCATTAAGGCACGTGGCCAGGTGATCTGCGGCGTTCATACTGGCCTGGCTGGCTTCAGTGCCGCCGATTCTGCTGGGAAGTGGGCCGGTATCGACGTTGATGTTTGCCGGGCGGTGGCTGCAGCCACCTTGGGCGATAGCGAAAAGGTGAAGTATGTGCCATTGGTCGCACAAGCGCGCTTTACCGCACTGCAGTCTGGCGAAATTGATGTTCTTTCGCGCAACACGACCTTTACCTTGACTCGAGACGCATCGTTGGGGTTGAGCCAGACCGCCGTCACCTACTATGATGGCCAGGGCTTCATGGTGCCGGTCAAGAGCAAGATCAAGAATGCCAAACAACTCAAAGGGCAAACCATTTGCGTTCAATCGGGCACAACGACAGAGAAGAACTTGACTGATTTTTCCAAGGCCAACGGATTGAACGTCAAACCCGTTGTTTTTGAAAAACTTGACGCAGTGGAAGGTGCCTATTTTTCAGGCCGCTGTGTCGCGTACACGACGGACGCTTCCGGGCTCGCTTCTGTCCGCAACAAGTCGGCCAAGAATCCGGCGGATCACCTGATACTGCCAGAACTGATTTCCAAAGAACCCCTGGGACCTTTGGTGCGTCGCGGCGATGACGAGTGGGCAGCCATCGTCAAGTGGGTGATCTATGGTCTGCTTGAAGCCGAAGAGTATGGCGTTACCTCCGCCAATGTTGACGACCTCAAGGTCAACAGCAAAGACCCGGTCGTGGGTCGCATTCTCGGAACGTCAGAAGACACTGGAAAATTGCTGGGATTGGAAAAAGAGTGGCTTGCACGCGCTATCAAGGCAACCGGCAACTATGGCGAAATCTTCGAGCGCAACGTAGGCCCCAAGTCGGCCCTGCAATTGCCCCGCGGCTTAAACAACCAGTGGAACAAGGGTGGCATCCAGTACGCCCCGCCGATCCGTTGATTTGCGCCTGAACGGGGTGACGTTCATCCCTCCACCCTGTTCAAGATTGAAGGGCAGATGCATTTTCTTGCGCTGCCCTTTTCCATTTGAATAGTATCGCTGTTCCATTCCAAGACTTCCATGCCTGCCCCCTCTCACACTCCGCCAAAAAAATCCTGGTCTTGGCGCAGCCAGGCGTTTCGGGCACTGATCTATCAGATCATCGCAGTGGCCGTGATTGGGCTCACTGTCTTCTACCTCGCAAACAACACCGCCACCAATATGCGCGCGCGAGGCATCCAGAGCGGATTCGATTTTTTGTTGGGTTCGGCCGGTTTTGACATCGGCGAGAGTCTGTTCCCCTTTGATTCTGGAGAACCCTACTGGCATGCCTACCTGGCTGGCATGATCAACACCCTGCGTGTTGCTGTCATCGGAATCATTTCCACCACCCTGCTGGGCACTCTCGTTGGCGTCGGGCGCTTTTCGCGAAACGCGCTGGTCCGTGGTTTATGCGTCGCCTATGTCGAGTTCTTCCGCAATATTCCGGTCCTGCTGCAACTGCTGATGTGGTACCTCATGTTCACCGAGGTTCTTCCGGCGGCCAACCAACCGTGGATCGTGGGTGCCGTGTTTCTAAGTAAGGGCGGATTGAATTTTCCGATTCCGGTATGGGCCGACGGCCACGTTTGGGCAGCCATCGGCATGTTGGTCGGTCTGTTTGCGGCGTGGGCCTACAGCCGCAATGCGCGCCATGCATTTGAACTGACCGGGCGGCCCAGGAGCATGTTCCTGGTCCCTGTCGCGATGGTCCTGGCATTTGGCCTGATCGGCTGGCTTTTCGGCGGCGCACCAACTGCAATGGACAAACCCATGCAGGGCGAGTTTGCAGTCGAGCACGGGGGCTCGCTGACACCTGAATTCCTGTCGATGCTGTTGGGACTGACCATCTATACGGCAGCCTTCGTGGCAGAGGTGGTCCGAAGCGGCATCCAATCAGTTGCCGCGGGTCAGGCAGAGGCTGCCAGCGCCCTTGGGTTGAATCGCGGCCAGAGCATGCGACTGATCATGCTGCCGCAAGCGCTGCGGGTCATCATTCCTCCGATGACCAATCAGTTCCTGAACCTTACCAAGAATTCTTCACTGGCAGTGGCTATCGGCTACCCCGATGTGGTGTCCATTGCCAACACAGCCATCAACCAGACCGGTCGCGCTGTGGAGTGCATTGCAATCATCATGCTTGTCTATCTGAGCACATCGCTCTTCACCTCCGTACTCATGAACTGGTACAACGCACGTGCCGCCATCAAAGAACGTTAAGGACAAGAACATGAGTGCACAAACGTTTCAGACCGTCCATGCCCGACCTGCTCCCATCTCGACCGAGGGATGGATCGCCTGGTGCCGGATCAACCTGTTCAACGACTGGAAAACAGCGCTGGGCACTCTTGCGATCGGTGCCGTGCTGATGACTCTGCTGCCACCCTTGTTTAGATGGGCCTTGGTGGATGCAGTCTGGGTGGCGGACTATACGATCTGCCACGAAGCCAGTGGCGCCTGCTGGGGCGTGGTTCGTGAAAAATTTCGCTTTATCATTTTTGGTCGTTACCCGTTTGCGGAGCATGGGCGTGCCCTGGTCTGCACCGTGATCCTACTGATGTTGATCATTGCCAGTTGCATACGCGCCTGCTGGAGACCTTGGCTGGCCGCAGTCTGGTTGGTCGGACTGTCGGTCTACTTTGTGTTGATGCGCGGCGGCGTATTGGGCTTGTCGCAGGTTGATACCGACTTGTGGAGCGGTCTTCCGCTGACGATATTGCTGGCAGCGCTGAGCATGACAATGGCCTTCCCGCTTGCCCTGTTCATTGCCCTGGGGCGACGGTCAGGCATGCCAGCCATTCGCAGCTTGTGTACCATTTATGTCGAACTGATCCGCGGCGTACCGCTGATCTCTGTCCTGTTCATGGCTTCCTTCATGTTTCCGCTGTTGATGCCGCAGGGCTTTTCAATCGATGTGCTGGTACGGGTGCTGGCAGGCATCACCCTTTTTGCTGCAGCTTACATGGCCGAAGTTATCCGTGGCGGTCTGCAGGCGATCCCGAAAGGCCAGATTGAAGCTGCCGCGACCTTGGGCCTTTCTTACTGGCAGACACAACGAAAAATTGTCTTGCCGCAGGCACTGGCCATGGTGGTACCTGGGATCATGAACAACTTCATTTCGACTTTCAAGGATACATCGCTGGTGGCCATTGTGAGTTTGTATGAGTTGACCGGCGCCATGGGCATGGCCATGAATTCCGATGCCAACTGGCGACCTTTCCGAATCGAGGGCTATCTCTTTATCGCCATGATCTATTTCATCTTCTGTTTTTCCATGTCGCGCTACAGCCTGTGGATCGAAAAGCATGTCAACCGTGGCACCCAGCGCTGAGTCTGTCGCAATCATCGACCAGCCATTCTTCAAAGACCGTCTCAAGAGTTCATCATGTCAGAACCGATCATCAAATTCGAAAAACTCAACAAGTGGTACGGCAATAATTTTCATGTCCTGCGCGATATCGATCTCAGCGTGGCGCCAGGGGAGCGCATCGTCATATGCGGACCGTCGGGCTCCGGCAAGTCAACCTTGATCCGTTGCATCAACCGCCTCGAGGAGCATCAGGAAGGCCGCCTTTTCGTCGACGGCGTGGAGGTCACCGACGATGTCAAGGCAGTTGACGACATTCGCAAGAAAGTCGGCATGGTGTTCCAGCAGTTCAATCTGTTTCCGCACCTGACGGTTCTTGAGAACCTGACGCTGTCGCCCATGTGGGTCGGCAAGATGCCGAAGAAAGAAGCCGAGGAAAGGGCCATGACCCAGTTGAAGCGCGTGCGCATCGCCGAGCAGGCGGGCAAATACCCGCTGCAGCTCTCGGGTGGTCAGCAGCAGCGCGTGGCGATTGCCCGCGCCCTTTGCCTGAAACCCAAGATCATGCTGTTTGATGAACCCACCTCGGCGCTTGATCCCGAAATGATCAAGGAGGTGCTTGATGTGATGGTCGAGATGGCGGGTCAGGGGATCACCATGCTGTGCGTGACCCATGAGATGGGTTTTGCCAAGGCGGTTGCTGATCGCGTGATCTTCATGGACGAGGGGCAGATCGTCGAGCAGAACAATCCAAACGACTTTTTCAATAATCCGCAAAACGAGCGCAGCAGGGATTTCCTGTCCAAAATTCTGGGCCATTAAGCGCCAAACCCGACGTACCCGCTCATGAACCGCGCAGAAGGTCCGACCGGATCAATCACGGATGTCCTCGGTCTCGAGGTCGGACACTTCACCGATGCACGCCGACCCACCGGCTGCACCGTGATCGTCTTGCGCGAGGGCGCGGTTGCCGGGGTGGACGTGCGCGGCGCGGCGCCGGGCACGCGCGAGACCGACCTGCTGCATCCGTCCAATCTGGTCGAGCGCGTTCACGCGATCATGCTGGCCGGCGGCAGTGCCTGGGGCCTGGATGCGGCCAGCGGCGTGATGCAGTGGCTCGAAGAAAACAACATCGGCCTGCCGGTTGGTTTCGGACTTGTGCCTATCGTCCCGGCTGCCGTCCTGTTCGATTTGCCGGTGGGCGACGCCCGCATCAGGCCCGACGCGAGTGCCGGCTATCAGGCCTGCCTTGCGGCCGGGCGCAGCGCCCCCGCCGAGGGCAATGTGGGTGCCGGAGCCGGGGCGCTGGTCGGAAAACTGTTCGGACTGCAGCGCGCGATGCGCGGTGGCATCGGCAGCGCCGCCATCAGCGTCGACGGCGTCACGGTCGGCGCCATCGTTGCCTGCAACGCCATGGGCGATATCGTCGACCCAAGGACCGGCGCTGTGATCGCCGGCGCCCGAACGGCAGATGGCGCGGGCCTGCGCAACAGCCGCGACGCCCTTCTGGCCGGTGAAGGTCCCCAACCCGTTCTGGCTGGTACCAACACGACCATTGGCGTGATCGCCACCGATGCGATCCTGAGCAAGGCGCAGGCTCACCGTCTTGCCGTGGTCGCGCATGACGGACTCGCGCGCAGCATCAACCCGGTGCATACCATGTCAGACGGCGACACCCTGTTTGCGTTGGGGACCGGGCGGGCTGGCAAGACCGCCGGCATGATGCTGCTCAGCACCCTGGCAGCCGAGGTCACCGCCCGTGCTGTCGTGCGCGCCGCGATGGCGGCCCGCAGCCTGAACTGCAACGGGATGCACTGGCCGGCGGCCAGGGACCTGGCAGGGTCGGCTACTTCAGCGCCTTGAAGCGCATGCGCTTGGGCTTGGCGCCCTCTTCGCCCAGGCGCCTGCGCTTGTCAGCCTCATATTCCTGGTAGTTGCCATCGAAGAAGGTCCACTGGCTGTCGCCCTCGCAAGCCAGGATGTGGGTCGCAATGCGGTCCAGGAACCAGCGGTCATGGCTGATCACCATGATCGATCCGGCAAACTCCAGCAAGGCGTCTTCGAGCGCGCGCAGCGTCTCCACATCAAGGTCATTGGACGGCTCGTCGAGCATCAGCACGTTGCCCCCTGCGATCAGGGTCTTGGCCAGATGCAGCCGCCCGCGCTCGCCGCCTGAAAGATTGCCGACGCGCTTTTGCTGATCCGCACCGTTGAAATTGAAGCGCCCGCAATACGCCCGGCTTGCCATCTGGAACTTGCCGACATTGAGAATATCGAGTCCGCCGGACACGTCTTCCCAGACGGTCTTCTCGTTGGACAGATCGTCCCGGCTCTGGTCCACAAATGCCATCTTGACGGTCGAGCCGACCTTGACGTCACCGCTGTCGGGCTTTTGCTTTCCGGCGATCATCCGGAACAGGGTCGACTTGCCGGCGCCGTTGGGACCAATAATGCCGACAATGGCGCCTGGCGGCACCTTGAAACTCAGGTTGTCAATCAGCAACCGATCACCAAACGACTTGCTGACATTCACAAATTCAATCACTTCATTGCCGAGCCGATCGGCGACCGGGATAAATATTTCGTTGGTTTCGTTGCGTTTCTGATATTCGAAATCCGACAATTCCTCGAAGCGGGTCAGCCGCGCCTTGCTCTTGGCTTGCCGCGCCTTCGGATTCTGGCGCGCCCATTCGAGCTCCTTCTTCAGCGCCTTGGCGCGTGATTCCTCGCCCTTCTGCTCCTGCGCCAGGCGCTCCTGCTTCTGCTCCAGCCAGGCGCTGTAATTGCCCTTGTAGGGGATGCCGGCGCCACGATCGAGTTCCAGAATCCATTCGGCCGCGTTGTCCAGAAAATAGCGGTCATGGGTAATGGCCACCACCGTGCCCGGATAGCGCAACAGGAACTGTTCGAGCCAGTCCACCGATTCAGCGTCCAGGTGGTTGGTAGGCTCGTCCAGCAGCAGCATGTCTGGTTTGGACAACAGCAGGCGGCACAGTGCAACCCGGCGCTTTTCGCCGCCTGAAAGCAGACCGATGGTGGCGTCCCATGGAGGCAGGCGCAGCGCGTCGGCTGCAATCTCAAGCTGGTGTTCCGAATCGGTTCCGGCGCTGCCTATGATGGCCTCCATCTTGGCCTGCTCGTCGGCCAGCGCATCAAAATCAGCATCTTCCTCGCCGTAAGCGGCATAGATCTCTTCCAGCCGATTCTTCGCCGCAAGAACGTCGCCCATGCCGGCCTCGACGCTCTCACGCACGGTCTGCTCCGGGTCGAGCTGCGGCTCCTGCGGCAAGTAGCCGATATTGAGTCCCGGCATCGGGATCGCCTCGCCCTCAAACTCCTGGTCGACCCCTGCCATGATCTTGAGCAGGGTGGACTTGCCGGAGCCGTTGGTACCCAGCACGCCAATCTTGGCGCCCGGAAAGAAGCTGAGGGAGATGTCTTTGAGAATGAAACGCTTCGGCGGAATGATCTTGCCGAGGTGATTCATGGAAAATACGTATTGAGCCATTGGACGAGCGTGAGTTTGCGGGAGGTAAATCCAGCATTATCGACGCATCGACCGACCGCATCGGTCGGTCAGCCACTGGCCCTCAGGAATGCGATGCCACCTGATGCCATGGTCGGGATACAAACCCGGCCATCAAATCAGGAATTCCGGCGTTCAATCGGTCCTTCGCAAATTCATCTGCCAGGCTCTGCGCACTTTTCCTCAATGGCCAGTCAGTCTCCAGTTTGCGCAAGACGGACTCGAACAGGGCAGCGCCCCCGTCTCTGCCGTTCAAGGCATCGACAGCGGCCGTTGCAGCCACCAGAAAGCGACGGAATTGCGGCTCATCACCGGTTCCCAAAGTCAGACCGCGGCCGATCAGCCACTCCAGAAACTGGCGCGCGGCGTGCTGGCGATCACTGAAAAATCGAGGATCGGAGCGCGCCAGGCCCAGCAAGGCAGGCTCCAGTCCCTTGACGAGATCCCTCACCTCTGGCAACAGTTTTTCATCCAGCAACAGGCTGTCAAGCATCAGGCGCACCACCTCCTCGCCCAACTGCGCGCTCACCGGTCGGGTCCCGGCCTGCCCGCTCAGAGCGGCCTGACCCGGAAGAATTTCGGACCCCGCCGTTTCAGCCGCCTGACTACCCCGATCGGTCAGCCGCTGCATCATGGGCTTTAGCAACTTCAGGTCCTCCAGCGCGACATAGGAGAACGGCACCGTCGGCAAGAAATCCTGTCCGCGCGGATTTCTGTCAGCCTCGCCCGACAGCAAGCGCCGAAATTTGTCCAGCATCGCCATGGTCCGGCTGACCGAGCTATTCGCCGTCGCCAGCGACACCGGATTTCCCGTGCCCAGGCAGACGCCAACGGGCCAGGCCGGCTCCACGCCGCAGGAGCGCAACCAGTCACAGATCTCGCGATAAAACTGCCGAAGGCTGACCCCGAGCAGCCCGGCAGATGGAACCAGCAGGGCTGTCCTCTCCTGGCCGCCCGGTACGTGCTGGCGCAAGGTGGCAAGCAGCGCGTTCACAAAAACTTCGGCCTTAAGGGGGTTGAGCTGCGGCTGCACGGTCGTCCAGCCGGCGAGGCTGCTGACCAGGGCGTCAACGGATGGCAGGACGTCATCAACGCAGCGCGAGACTTCCTGCAGCGCCACCGCGAGTTCAAAGCTCGCATCCATCTGATCGCCATCGAGGAGTTTCAGTTCGGCATAAGGTGTGGTTGCCCTGTCGTCCCCGTCCTGGGCGCAGCCGCGCCTGATGCCAAGCTCCAATTCAGCGATAAACGTCGCGATCAGCAAAGATTCCTGCGCGCTCAGCAAGTCTGTCATCCCCTTGCTGACCGGGACGGGACAGGTAAAAGCGCTATTGAACCGGGTCTTGCTGCTCAAACCGGTCAAGCCATCAAGCACCTCACGCATCAGGGTGTCCGCCGCGGCGATCACAGCCTGGATGCAGTCATGCAAGGTCGGGCGCGTGCCGGCCTGTTCGTTGGCTACGCCGATGCGGTGAAGTTTGAATCTGCTCATGTAAGGGTCTACCTCAGATTACGGATTCGTTGCCGTTTTCGACATTCTCCGCCTTGTTTTCGTTCTTGAACAGCTTGCTCACATATTGTTTCAAATCACTACAAGGCGGCCCTTGAAACTTACAATTGACAGCGCTCGGTTCACTGCCAGCGCGCCAAACCGCGGCAAGAAAAACAAGATATTCGATACCGTGCGACAATGCAGCCGTTGTGGAGCATCAGTTACCCACAATGTCGGCACCTCGCCGGGAACATGGCCTTGCGCAGATGTTCCAACTTTGTCTCCCATCTGCCTTTGACTGACTTGGCGCTAATCGCGCCGGGACAGGCCGATGCCATAGCGCTCAGGAAGAGCGCCAAACTATGAACTTTGAAAAATTGAATCTGGCTCCGGCCATTGTCAAGGCTGTGCTTGAACAAGGCTACGTCACCCCAACCGCCATCCAGGCGCAGGCTATTCCTGCCGTGCTCGATGGTCACGATCTGCTCGGCGGGGCCCAGACCGGCACCGGCAAGACGGCCGCCTTTGTGCTGCCCATGCTGCACAAACTCAGCAACAGCGACGCACCGAAAAACAAATTCGGCGGCGTCGGCATTCGCGCCCTGGTTCTGACACCCACGCGCGAACTCGCCGCACAGGTCGAAGAGTCGGTAAAGACCTACGGCAAGTACCTGGAACTGACCTCCACGGTCGTCTTCGGCGGTGTCGGTATGAACCCGCAGATCAGCCGCGTCAAGAAAGGCGTCGATATTCTGGTGGCCACACCCGGGCGCCTGCTCGACCTGCTGCAGCAGGGAGTACTTGATCTCGGTCAGGTGCAGATCCTGGTCCTCGACGAAGCGGATCGCATGCTTGACATGGGTTTCATCCACGACGTGAAGAAGGTGTTGGCCGTCGTGCCAAAAGCCAAGCAGAGTCTGCTGTTCTCGGCCACCTTCAGTGACGAAATTCGCGACCTGGCGGCCACCCTGCTGAAGAACCCGCAAAGCATTCAGGTGACGCCGGGCAACACGACGGTCCAGCGCATCACGCAGATCATTCACCCGGTCGGGCGCGGCAAGAAGAAGGCCTTGCTGGCGCACATCATCCAGCAGCACAACTGGAGCCAGGTATTGGTCTTCACGCGCACCAAGTTCGGTGCCAACAATGTTGCCGAGTTCCTCGTCAAGAACGGCATCAATGCGATGGCCCTGCATGGCAACAAAAGCCAGGTGGCGCGCACCCAGGCGCTGGCCGGATTCAAGAGCGGCGATATCCGGGCCCTGGTAGCGACCGACATTGCGGCACGCGGCATCGACATCGATGACCTGCCGCACGTGGTCAACTACGACATCCCGAACGTCAGCGAAGACTACGTGCATCGCATCGGCCGCACCGGCCGCGCCGGCGCCGATGGTCAGGCGGTCAATCTGGTGTGTCTGGACGAAGAAGGTTTCATGCAGGCCATTGAACGTTTCACCAAACAGGAAATACCGGTGCAGATCGTGGAAGGCTTCATGCCAGAGCCCGGCGAAAAGGCGGAACCGATTGCCATGGGTCGCCAGACCATCTGGGGCGGCGCCGGAAAACCGCCTAGCCGGGACGTGATGCAGGCGGCGGCCAAGGCGGCGCGTTCCGAGATGATGCAGCGCGTGCGCGAGAGCAAGGGCGCGCAGGGCGAGCGTACCGGCGGCGCAGGCGCTCGCCGGGGTGGCGGCGCCGGTGCAGGGCCGCGCAGCACGGGCCAACGCACTCCCAACCCGCTCGGCGAGCAGCAGCCGCGCGGTGCCAGGCCGGCACAGGGCCGCGGCGGCTATGCCGGGGGAGGCAGCACCGGCGGCAACTCCGCACCCTCGCGCTCCGCACAAGGCCAGCCCGACCCGATGCGCACCAGTGTCGATATGATGGCTGAACGCGGTGCCCGCCGTGGCTCTTATGCCGGCGGCAACCGCAATGGAGGTTCCTATGCTGGATCAGGTGGCCGCTCCGGCGGCGGGGCGGGTGGCTTTGGTGGCGGGGGCAACGGGTCTCGTGGGCCGGGAGGTTCTCGCGGCTCTTTTAACCGATAAGCGCTACGCCGCGGTTCACGCGGTGGGCCGTCGGCCATTGTCGGTCAAGCACGCGAAACTGTTCAATCACGTGGTGGACTTCACCGCATCCCCGACGCTGTCGGAGATTGCGAGGATTGACGATGTCATCATCGCCCTTGGCACCACCATCAAGGTGGCGGGCAGCCAGCAGGCTTTTCGCGCCGTCGACTTCGACGCCGTTGTCGCGATCGCCCGCGCTGCCAGGGCCAGGGGTGCCACCCGGCTCGGAATCGTCAGCGCCATGGGCGCCAACCCGAAGTCGGGTGTCTTTTACAACCGCGTCAAGGGTGAAATGGAAGCCGCCGTGACGGCCTTGGGCTACCCGACACTGGTCATTGCGCGACCCTCGATGCTGGTGGGCGACCGCAGGGCGCTGGGTCAGCCTGAGCGTCCCGCCGAAAGATTTGTGGCGCTGGCGATGCCCCTTTTGAAGCAATTGATTCCAGCCAACTACCGGGCCATCACGGCAGTGCAGGTGGCGCGCGCACTGCTCGCGGCAATGCAAGGTACGGATCAGGGAGCGCGTGTCTTGCTGTCAGGTGACATGCAGCCAATCCGCTGAGTCACTCCGGGCCAGGCTCTGCCTGGCCGTCATAGTCCTTCTCCATCGGAATCAGAATCTGTGCCTGGCTATCGGGCAAGGCCTCAACCTGCTTTAACGCCCGACCGACCGCGCGGCTGCGAATCTGGGCGCCATCGAGGGTCTTGAGCACGGTCTCGGTCTGGCTCTTGACCTTGGCCAGCACGTCGCCAAATTTACCAAATTCCGCCTTGACCGCACCGAGCACCTGCCATACTTCGCTCGAACGCTTCTCGAGCGCCAATGTGCGAAAGCCCATCTGCAGGGAACTGAGCATCGCCAGCAATGTGGTCGGACCGGCCAGGGTGATACGGTGCTCGCGCTGCAAGGCCTGCATCAAGCCGGGTCGTCGCAAGACCTCGGCGTACAGCCCCTCGGTCGGCAGGAACAGAATGGCAAAGTCGGTGGTGTGCGGCGGCGCCACGTATTTCTCGCAAATGGAGCGCGCTTCGAGCCGGATGCGCAACTCAAGCGCCTTGCCCGCCGCCTCGACCCCGGCCACGTCAGCATCGGCCTGGGCCTGCAGCAGGCGTTCGTAGTCTTCATTCGGAAATTTGGCATCGATCGGCAACCACAGCGGCTCGCCGTCCTCGGCCCGGCCCGGCAGTTTGATGGCGAAGTCCACCATGTTCTTGCTGCCAGGACGCGTCGCCACCTGCGCCGCATACTGGTCGGCCACCAAAACCTGCTCAAGGAGGGATGCCAGTTGCGCCTCGCCAAAAATTCCGCGGGTCTTCACGTTGGTCAGAAGATGCTTGAGGTCGCCCACGCCCTGCGCAAGCGCTTGCATCTCGCCCAGGCCCTTGTGCACCTGTTCCAGGCGCTCGGCAACCTGCTTGAAGCTTTCGCCAAGTCGCAGTTGCAGCGTCGTCTGCAGCTTTTCGTCAACCGTCGCGCGCATTTCGTCGAGCTTGGCGGCGTTGTTGACCTGCAGTTGTGTCAGTTGCGATTCCATCGTCTGGCGCACCTCGCTCATGCGCCGCGCATTCGACTCGCTCAGCGACTGCAACTGCAGCGTCAGGGTGTCTGACAGGCTCTTTTGCAGCAAGGCCAGCTGCTGACCAAACGCATCGATCTGGGCGTTCTGCGTGCGCGTCGCCTCTGCCCCCTGCTGCAGCAGCGACAGCTGAAACGTGGCGAGGTTCTGCATCATTTCCTGCCGCCCAATGCGGGCGGATTCGCTGATTTCACGCCGCAGTTCACGCTCGACCCGCTCGCTGCCGTCCTGCATCACGGCCCGCAGTTCATCCTTGCGCTGGTCGGCCGCCTGCATCGCCGCGCGCTCCGGACGACCTCGCGCCACCCAAAAAAACAGGACCAGACCATTGAAGACCGCAAGCGCCAGCAGCAGCCACAGCAAGACATCATTCAAAGCAGTCACCTCCAGGCCCCTATTGTTGTTCAAAACCAAAAGTGGCCGCCCGGCCGCGCCAGGGCATCATGGCGGACCGCGACGGGCAGCGGCCGGCCAATGGCAACGAAAGTGCTCGAAAAAAAAGACCTCGGAATCGAGGTCTTTCCCGGGCTCGACAATCGGCCTGATTACAGCTTCAGTGTCGACATGAAGGTATCGAAGCGACTTTCCGCAAAACGGAACCATGCCACCTGATCGCGCTGGAACGCGCGCAAATCGGCATAAATCTTTTTCCATTCGGGACTCTTGGCATCGTTTTCAGCGAACACCTCCATCGAGGCCTTGAAGGAGGCTTCCAGCACCGCTTGGGAGAACGGCAGGACCTTGGTTTTTGCCGCGATCAGTTGCTTCAGCGCGGTCGGGTTGAACGCGTCGTACTTGGCCAGCATGTCGGTGTTGGCGTGGGCCGCAGCCGCTTCCACGATCGCCTTGTTCTCACTCGACAGGGCGTCAAACGCCTTCTGGTTGATGAAGAAGTCGACCTCCGGACCACCCTCCCACCAGCCGGGATAGTAATAAAACGGAGCAACCTTGTTGAAACCAAGTTTCTGGTCGTCGTAAGGTCCGACCCACTCGGCCGCGTCGATCGTGCCTTTCTCCAGCGCCTGATAAATCTCCCCGCCCGGGATGCTCTGCGGCACCGCACCGAGCTTTTGCATCACTTCACCGATCAAACCGCCCCCGAGGCGCATCTTCATGCCCTTGAAATCGGCAATCGACTTGATCTCCTTGCGGAACCAGCCACCCATCTGGGTCCCGGTATTGCCGCCGGCGAAGCTGAGCATGCTGTAGTTGGCGTAAAACTCGTTCATGAGCTTGCGGCCATTGCCATGCAGCATCCAGGCGCTCATCTGGCGCGCATTGAGACCAAACGGAACAGCCGATCCCAGCGCGAAGGCCGGATTCTTGCCATAAAAATAGTAGGGCACCGTGTGGGACATCTCAACGGTGCCGTTCTGCACACCGTCGACCACGCCAAACGGCGGCAACAACTCGCCGCCGGCATGGACGGAAATCTCGAACTTGCCGCCCGACATCGCCTTGACCGCCTTGGCAAATACCTCGCCGCCGCCATAGATCGTGTCAAGCGACTTGGGGAAACTCGACGCCATGCGCCAGCGCACATTGGCCCCCTGCGCGTGCACGGCAGGCGCAGCGCCAGCGGCGAGAATGCTGGCGATGCCAGCGTTTTTGATGACGGAACGGCGATCCATGGAGTTCTCCTGAAGTTGTTGGTAAATGCCTAAAACTGGCTAATTATGCCAATAATCGCAGCGGGGAGCGAATCAAACCAAACTGAAGCACAAAACGCCAGTCAAGCAACGGCTTTCAGGTCAGGACGCCCGGTTTCCAGCAAGGCTGCAAATCGACTTCTGATCGATGACTCGATGCCCTTGGCGTCGAGCCCCTGCAAAGCCAGAAGCTTCGCGGTGTCCCCATGCTCGATGAATTCATCACGCAAGCCCAGTTGCATCAATGGCCTGACGATTCCCGCGGCGCACAGCGCTTCGCTGACCGCGCTGCCCGCTCCACCCATGACGGCGCCCTCCTCCACTGTGACAAGGGCCTGGTGCTCGCTGGCGATCCGCAACAGAAGTTCGGTGTCCAGCGGCTTGACCCACCGCATGTTGACCACCGTGACACCCAGCGCTGCCGCCGCTTCCAGCGCCGGATAGAGGAGCGTGCCAAAGGCCAGAATCGCCACCCCTTTGCCGGCACGCCTGACCTCCGCCAGACCAAACGGCAAGGCAGCGAGACCGGGCTGGACCGCAACGCCAACGCCGGCGCCGCGCGGATAGCGCACAGCCACCGGATGATCCTGCTCGAAGGCACAGGACAAAAGCTGACGACACTCGTTCTCGTCGGCTGGACAGGCCAGACTGACATTCGGAATGCAGCGCAGAAAGGCAATGTCGTAGGCGCCCGCATGGGTTGCGCCATCGGCGCCGACCAGGCCGGCCCGATCCAGCGCGAAGACAACCGGCAAGTTCTGGATCGCGACATCGTGGATCAGCTGGTCGTAGGCTCGCTGCAGGAAGGTCGAATAGATCGCCACCACCGGTTTAAGGCCATCGCAGGCGAGGCCGGCGGCAAAGGTCACGGCATGCTGCTCGGCAATGCCGACATCAAAATAGCGCTCCGGAAAACGGGTTTCAAATTCGACCATGCCCGAGCCCTCGCGCATTGCGGGCGTGATGCCCACCAGCCGCGGGTCATGCGCCGCCATGTCGCACAGCCACTGGCCAAACACCTGCGTGAAGGTCAATTTGGGCGGTACGCTGGGCATTTGCAGGCCGATCGCCGGATCGAACTTGCCTGGGCCGTGATAGGCCACCGGGTCGGCCTCGGCCAGCTTGTAGCCCTGACCCTTCTTCGTCACCACGTGCAGGAATTGGGGGCCCTTGAGGTGCTTGATGTTCTCCAGCGTGGGGATCAGGGACTCAAGGTCATGACCGTCGATCGGACCGATGTAATTGAATCCAAACTTCTCGAACAAGGTGGCCGGCACGACCATGCCCTTGGCGTGTTCTTCAATCCGCTTGGCCAATTCGAACAGCGGCGGCGCGCCCTTGAGCACGGTCTTGCCGGCGTTCTTCGCGGCGGCGTAAAACTGCCCGCTCAAGAGCTTGGCCAGGTAGCGATTGAGCGCTCCCACCGGCGGGCTGATGCTCATGTCGTTGTCGTTCAGGATGACCAGCAGATTGGCATCGGCGACGCCGGCATTGTTGAGTGCCTCGAACGCCAGACCGGCCGTCAGCGCGCCATCGCCGATGACGGCAATCACGTGACGCTCCTCGCCCTTGATCTTGGCGGCCAGCGCCATTCCCAGCGCCGCAGAAATGGAGGTGCTGGAATGCGCCGTGCCAAAGTCGTCGTATTCGCTCTCGGCTCTCTGCGGAAACCCGCTCAAGCCGCCGAACTGGCGCAACGAGTCCATGCGTTCGCGCCGCCCCGTCAGAATCTTGTGCGGATAGGTCTGATGGCCGACATCCCAGACAATGCGATCGTGGGGTGCGCTGAACACGTAGTGCAGGGCCACGGTCAGTTCGACCGTCCCCAGATTGGAGCTCAGGTGTCCGCCTGTTTTCGACACGCTGTCAAGCAGGTAAGCCCGCAATTCCGTTGCCAGCATTTCCAATTGGGCGCGCGGCAAACGCCGCAGATCCGCTGGGTCATTGATCGTTTGCAGCAACGGATACAACTTGTTCGGCATAGGTGATGTGTATTTTCTTGCTTTGTTTCAGCTTGTGCGGTTTACCACCATGTTAGCCAATCCCTGCAGCGCGCAGGTATTGCGCAGGCCGCTTTGCGCCAGCGCGCCCAGCGCCTGGCCCAGCAGTTCCTGCGCGTAACTCGACGAACGCTCCAGACCGAGCACCGAGACATAGGTCGGCTTGTGCTGGCTGGCATCCTTGCCAGCCGTTTTTCCCAAGGTGGCAGAGTCTGCCGTTACGTCAAGAATATCATCGACCACCTGAAAAGCCAGACCGATCGCGGCGCCATAACCTTCGAGCCCAACCAAGGCGGTCGCGTCCACCCTGCCAAAAACCGCACCCATCATGACACTGGCCTGCAACAGGGCGCCGGTCTTCAGGCGATGCATTTCACGCAACTGACTCTCGGACAAGCTGGCGCCAACGCTGGCCAGGTCGATGGCCTGCCCGCCGGCCATGCCGGCGCTTCCGGCGGCGCGCGCCAGCAGCCGACACAAGCTGGCCTGCTGCCCCTCGGGCATTGTGCTTTCCGGCGTCAGCAGCTCAAAAGCCAGCGCCTGAAGCGCATCGCCCGCCAGCAGCGCCTGCGCTTCGCCAAATTTCACGTGCACCGTCGGCTTTCCGCGGCGCATCACATCGTTGTCCATGCAAGGCATGTCATCGTGGACCAGTGAGTAGGCGTGAATCAGTTCCACCGCACAGGCCGCCCGCAGAACAGCATCCTGCCCGGCATCGACGGGACCCTCAACTTCAGCCGTGACCGACTCGCACGCCGCCATCACCAACAAGGGGCGCAAGCGCTTGCCGCCATCGAGCACCGCGTAGCGCATGGCCTCGATCAGCTCAGCCGGCGCGCCGTGACCCACATTGACCGGCGAACTTGCGCTGACCCAGCGTTCCAGCGCAAGCTCGACACTTTCCAGGTGCCTGGCACTCCAGCTGGCGATGTCGAAAGCGCTGGCAGTTTTCACTCGGCGGTCCATGTCTTGAGCGCCCCCTGGTCAAGCACCTTGATCTGCCCATCCACCGCCTCCAGCCGTTCGCGGCAATACTTCAGCAGTTCGGCGCCACGCTGGTACTGCGTGAGAAGTTGTTCCAGCGGCAGCGCTCCCGACTCCAGCCGGGCCAGCAACTGCTCGAGTTCAGCCAGAGCGCCTTCAAAAGTGGGGGGCTTGGACAGACCGTGATGCGAAGCAGGTGGCATGAGGCAGAATATCTTGTGGCGTAATTGGCGCGATTTTAGGCGTTAGCGCCGCGAATATCTCGGATCTGCAGATTGCCATGCACAAGATTGAGGCCATCGCACTAAACTGCAACGCATCCCTCGCGCGACGACCCGACGCGTACAATGCATGCTCCTCTCGCCAGCGCTGGCGGGTTCTTTTTGTAACGCGCAATGGCGCATCTCCCTGTGGGGAGTCTTTAGGTCAGGACACCGATGTCTGATTTAAGTCTTCAACTGCAGCAGGCCACCGGCCAACTACCAGTTTCGAGCTATTTTGATGAAGGCCTGTACAGGCGTGAATTGGAAACAATTTTCAAACTCGGGCCGCGCTACGTCGGCCACAGTTTGAGCGTGCCCGGCGCGGGCGACTACGCCACCCTGGCGCAGGAGGGCGAGGGTCGCGCCCTGGTGCGCGGCAGCAAGGGCGTTGAACTGGTCTCCAATGTCTGCCGCCATCGGCAGGCCGTGATTCTCAAGGGACGGGGCTCGCTCGACACCACGCATCCGGGTGCGGCGGCCGGCAACATCGTCTGCCCGCTGCATCGCTGGACCTACAGTGGCAGCGGCCCGCAGCCCATGGGCACCCTGCTGGGCGCGCCGCATTTTACGCACGACCCCTGCCTGAACCTCAACAACTACAAGTTGCGTGACTGGAACGGTCTGCTGTTTGAAGACAATGGGCGGGACATCGATGCCGATCTGGCCGGCATGGGCCCGCGGGCCGACCTGGACTTCAGCGGATTTGTGCTCGACCGCGTGGAACTACACGAGTGCAACTACAACTGGAAGACCTTCATCGAGGTCTATCTTGAAGACTACCATGTCGGCCCCTTCCACCCGGGATTGGGCAGCGTCGTGACCTGCGATGACCTGAGCTGGGAATTCAAGAAGAACTATTCGGTGCAGACCGTCGGCGCTGCCGTGCAAAGCGGGCGCGCCGGCACGCCGGTCTATCAGAGATGGCAGGATGCGCTGCACGCCTACCGCAAGGGGCAGCCCGCCAAGTATGGCGCGATCTGGCTGACCTACTATCCGCACATCATGGTCGAGTGGTACCCGCACGTGCTTACCGTCTCCACGCTGCATCCCAGAGGTGTGGGCAAGACCCTGAACATGGTCGAGTTCTATTACCCGGAAGAGATCCAGGCCTTCGAGCGTGAATTCGTCCAGGCGCAGCAAGCGGCCTACATGGAAACCTGCATCGAGGACGATGAGATCGGCGAGCGCATGGACGCCGGGCGTCGGGCGCTGCTCGAGCGCGGCGACGACGAAGTGGGGCCCTACCAGAGCCCGATGGAGGACGGCATGCAGCACTTTCACGATTGGTACCGCGGGCAGATTCAGTGCTGAGCCCATGCAAGCGCTATGGATGATCCTGGGGTCCTTCTTTTTTGCCACCATGGCGGTGGGGATCAAGATTGCCTCGCGCGAATTCGGCACTTTTGAGCTGGTTTTTTATCGCGGCGTTGTCAGCGTGATTTTCATCGCGCTGGTGTTGCGTTCGCGCGGCATGTCGCTCAAGACCCCGGTGCCGATGATGCACGCCTGGCGCAGCGTGGTCGGGGTGCTGTCGCTGGCGGCCTGGTTTTACGCCATTGCCCATTTGCCTCTGGCGACCGCGATGACGCTGAACTACATGAGCGGCGTCTGGGTCGCGGCCTTCATTGTCGGCGGCGCCGTGCTCTATGGCAGTACCGAACGCCAGGGGCCGCTGATGGCCACGGTGCTCGGCGGTTTTGGCGGCGTTGTGATGCTGTTGCGCCCGACGCTGGAACAGAACCAGCTGTTCGCCGGCCTGATCGGCCTGCTCTCGGGCATCGGCGCGGCCCTGGCCTACATGCAGGTCACCGCGCTCGGCAAGGCGGGCGAGCCCGACGGACGCACGGTGTTCTATTTTTCGCTCGGCTCGGCCCTCGCCGGCTTGCTGGGCATCGCCTTCAGCGGGCTGACGTCCTGGGCCTCGGTGAGCTGGCAGTCGGTCGCCTGGCTGGTGCCGATCGGCATTCTGGCTTCGCTGGGCCAATGGTGCATGACCCGCGCCTACAGCCGGGGCTCGACCCTGCTGGTGGCCAACCTGCAGTACTCGGGCATCGTCTTCTCGGCCTTTTACAGCCTGCTCCTGTTTGGCGACAGCGTGCCGCTGATCGGCTGGGCCGGCATCGCGCTGATTGTGGCCAGCGGTCTGACCGCCACCGTGCTGCGCACGCGCATCCTGCCCGACACGCCGGCAGAAGTACACTAACGCGCTTACTGTCAAAGGCCTCCGGCAAGAAAGTTCATCGCATGTATACAACCCTGATCTCAGCGCAACAACTCCGCGGCCTGCAAGACGCCGGTGCGCCCTGCATGGTGTTTGATTGCAGTTTTGAGCTGATGCAGGCTGGCGCCGGCGATCAGCAGTACGAGCAGTCGCACATCCCCGGCGCCGTGCGGGCCGATCTGGAGCGCCACCTGAGCGCCGCCAAAACGGCAAGCGACGCGGCATCGGGCGGGCGTCATCCCCTGCCCTCGCGCGAATCGTTTGCGGCCTGGCTTGGCAGCATCGGCTTTGGCAACCACATGCAGGCCGTTGCCTATGACCGCCAGGGCGCCGTTTACGGCGGCCGCCTGTGGTGGATGCTGAAGTGGGTGGGCCACGAAAACGTGGCCGTGCTCGACGGCGGTCTGCCGGTCTGGTTGGCCAGCGGCGGCGCGGTGGAAAGCGGCCTGTCCGGTGCGCTCGGTACTACCCGTTTTGCGCTCAGCGAGCCCAGGACCGCCCTGGTGACCACCGACACCGTGGCCCGTAATCTGGGGCGCCCGCAGCAAAGCCTGATCGATGCGCGCGGCGCACCCCGTTTCAAGGGTGAGGTGGAACCGCTGGACCCGGTCGCCGGACACATCCCCGGCGCGCTGAACCGCCCGTTCAGCCTGAACTTCGACGCGTCAGGCAGGTTCAAGCCGGCGTCCGAGTTGAAGGCCGAATTTGCATCACTGCTGGCCCTGCGCGACCCGGCCACAGTGGTCCACCACTGCGGCAGCGGCGTCAGCGCCGTGCCCAATATCATCGCCATGGAACTGGCCGGCCTGGGGCGCACTGCCCTCTATGCCGGCAGTTGGAGCGAGTGGTGCAGCGACCCTGCGCGCCCGGTGGCACAAGGTTAAACAGTGCCAAATTTGGTATCGAACTGGATACCAATCTTCTGGAGCAGCGGCGTGGGGAGCAAGCCACCGGCACAGACAATGACGGCATCGTTGCGGTACTGCTGCGTCTTGCCATCAAATTCAATCTCAACCTGCTTGTCGTGAATCTGCTTCACTTTTGAATTGAGCATGACCCGCAAACGCCCAGCCAACTGCTGCTGCTCCAGCAGCGCGCGGTTCTTCTGCTTCACGCGCGAAAACGCGGCGCTACGATATGACAGGATGACATCCGTTTTGTCCTGTTGCGACAGGGCGATGGCAGCTTCGAGCGCGCTGTCGCCGCCACCGACCACCAGTACCGCCTGGCCCTTGAATTGGGCCGGATCGACCAGCCGGTACATCACCTTGGGTGCCTCTTCACCCGGCACATCGAGTTTGCGCGGTGTGCCGCGCCGCCCCATGGACAGCAACACGGCGCGCGCGGTGTAACTGCCCTTGTTGGTGTTCACGCGAAACACCTCGCCGGTCTTTTCAATCAATTCCATGCGTTCATGAAAGCTGATTTCCAGCCCCGTCTTTTTAACCACGTCCTGCCAGAATTCGAGCAATTTTTCCTTCTGCACTTCGGCAAATTGCATTTTGCCGATGATGGCCAGTTCCACCGGCGCCGTCATGGCGATTTTCTGCCGTGGATAGTGGTAGACCGAGCCACCCAGCGAGTCCTCCTGCTCCACGATCTTGTAGCGCAACTTGTGTTCGATGGCCGACAGCCCCGCCGAAATGCCGGCCGGTCCGCAACCGACAATCAGCACATCGAAGTCCGCGCTCGCGCTACCCGACTTCGTCTTGCGGATCGCGTTCATCGCCTGGCGCCCCTGCTCGGCCGCCTTGCGAATCAGGCCCATGCCACCCAATTCTCCGGCGATGAAGATGCCGGGCACATTGGTCTCAAAGTTCTGACTGATATTGGGAATGTCGATGCCGCGCTTTTCGGTTCCGAACACCAGCTTGATGGCTTCAACCGGACAGGCATCGAGACAAGCCCCATGCCCGATGCAATGCGCCGCGTTGATCAGGACCGCCTTGCCGTTGACGACGCCCAGCGCGCTCTCGGGACAGGCCTTGGTGCAGGCGCCTGAACCCATGCAGCGTGCCAAGTCAACTACCGGGTGCAGGGACGGCGGCTCCGCCAGGCCGCTCTCGATCGACTCGTGCAATTGATGGGTGTGCGCCGTGTTGATGCGGCGGTGGCGCCGCAGGTAAAAGGCCAGGATCAAGCCGATAGCCAGCAAATACAGATACAGGTAATTCATGGGCTCACAGACAAAGCAAATAGCACCCACGGTGCCACAGCCCTAACCTTACACTGATTTTCTTACCATTTGGAAATCGAAGCTCGCGCCTGATCTGTCCCGACTCTGCGACTCAGGGCTGGCGCTTTGAGGCGCCAGCTGTCGCTGGGGCCGCTTGCCGCGCCTGCGCCAGGCTGGACTGAATCTGCTGCGCAAACAGGTTGTCAGGCCCGCCCATGGCCACGACCTGATCCCAGTACTTGACGGCGGCCGCGTAGTCCTTGCGCTCAAAGGCATCACTGCCGGCGATTGCCAGAGCCTTGACGTTGCGTGGGTCAAGCGTAAGCGCGCGCGCAATCAGTTTCATCGGCTCACCGGTCAAAACCCGATTGTTCTTGACCGCCAACGCGTCGGCGTAGTCGGCGAGCAGGCCGGCGTCGCCCTTGCTCAGTTCGAACGCTTTGGCATAGGCTGCCACCGCCTCATCGGCGCGTCCCAGCGCACCATAGGAGCGCGCCAGCATGGCCCAACCCGCAGCGTCACCGGGCTTTTCCTTCAGCCGCGCCGCCAGTTTGCCGATCATGCTGCCCATCTGGTCGGAGGCAGCCGCATGCGGCGGCGTGGCACCCAGCGCGTGGGGAACGCTGGTTTTGGAACCAGCAGCAACGCCGTTGGACGCCGAGCGCTTGACCCCATAAACAACCGCGGCCACGATCAGCAACACGATGACCAGAGCCGCCAGCCATTGCCACGCCGGCCGCCGGGGTGATGATGCCGGCGCGGGTGGCTCAGCCATCACGCAATCGAGGATGCTGCGCTCGTGCTGCGCCTTTTGCAGTTCGTACGACTCAATGCTGAGCGAGCCGGAGGCGCGCGCTTCGTCTAGTTGCAGCAGTTGATTCCTGAGAGCGCCTAAGTCGTGATCCATGGGTACTGTGATGCATGTTGACATTTTCAATGTTTGATCTGTTTCCAGCTTTCGCTCACGTGGCATTGCTGGCAGCGCGCGCCAAAACGCCCCTGATGCGGGTCGCTGCTGCGGTGACAAGCGTAACAGGTCGCTGGCAGTGCGGCGGCGGCCTTGCCGGCCGGCGCCGGATCGCGATGGCAACTGACACAGGCCACCGGTCGGTGCGCGCCTTCCAGCCGAAACTTGGTGCCTGTGTCATGGTCAAAGTCCCACAGCTTCCAGGCACGCGCGTTGTGGCAGCTTTCGCAACGCGGCCCCAGCGTCTGCTTGTGCTTGTCTTCCTTCAGATGGCAGGCCGTGCAGTCGCGCCGCGCATCCCGAAAACGCGTCGTTTCATGGCAGTTCTTGCAGGTGGCCACGCCGTGGCGCCCGTTGAGCGCAAAGCGGGCGCGGTTGTGATCGAAGCGCTCGACCTTCCAATTCAAATCGGAGTGACAGGCACCGCATTTCGGGCCAAGCTGGTCTTCATGTTTATCATCCTTCTTGTGGCAGCCCAGGCACTCTATCGAGGTGTTGCGCAAACTCTTGACGTCCTTGTGGCAGGAATCGCATTTGACCTTCGCTCCCCTGTGCGCGTTTTGCAGGCGAAAGCTGGTCTTGTCGTGGTCAAAGCGCGTGGCCTTCCAGTCGTTCGCGGTATGACAGTCGGCGCATTTTTCACCGAGGTTGGCCGCGTGTTTATCATCCTTTTTGTGGCAGGCGTAGCACTCCTTGCTCGCCTGCTTGAACAGGCTGCCTTCGTGGCATGCCTTGCACTCGGTCTTGACGTGTTTTCCCAGCAGCGGGAAAGCCGACTTGTCATGGTCAAAGCCGGGGGACTCCTTCCATGATTTTTCATTGTGGCACTTGGCACAGTCGCGCCCCAGACTGTCCTTGTGCTTGTCGTCCTTGCTGTGGCAGGCGTAGCACTCGCGGCTGGTCTTGACCTTGTAGAGATCAGCGGTATGACAGGCCGTGCACTTTGCGCTGTGGTGCTTGCCGTTCAGGACATACTTGGTATCAAGATCGTGGTTGAAGTGGGAGCTCTTCCAGGCTTTGTCGCCATGGCACGTGTCACACTTTTCACCAAATTGACCCTTGTGACCTTTCTGCTCGTCGTCCTTGCGGTGGCAGGCCAGACAGGCCTTGGGCGTGTCCTTGTATACGCCCTTCAAATGGCAGGCCTCGCACTTTGTGTCAACGTGTTTGCCGCTCAGAGCGAATTTTGTTTTGCCATGGTCAAACCGGTATTCCTTCCAGTTCGTTGCATCGTGACAGTCGGCGCAAGCGTTACTCAAAGCGCCCTTGTGCTTGTCGTCCTTGCGATGGCAGGCCACGCATGTGTCGGGCGCCTGTCGATACAGTTTGCCGGCAAGATGGCACTTCTCGCACTCCACTTTCTGATGCTTGGCCTTCAGCGGGTAATCGGTAATGGCGTGGTCAAACGCCTGCTTGTCCATCGCGTACAGCCGCATGTCGCGCCCCTGGTGCTCGGTGTGGCATTGGCGACACTCCTGCGGTTTCATTTTTCCGTGGTGGCCGGTATGGGCGCTGACGTCAGCACGCGTCTCCTTGTGGCAATCCAGGCAAAGCCGGCTTTGTTCCTGGCGCTTGAACCGCACATGGCACTTCGCGCAGTCTTCCTCGTATTTGGCGTGGGCCTGCGACAGTTTTCCCGGTGCAATGACCGACTCGATACCCTGGGCCATGGCCCAGGGCGTGGCAAGCACGAGGCCAAGCAGAGCAACACAGCGCCAGATCCGGCCAATAGAAAGCATGGTGTTGGTCCGTCCTCAGTAGGCGTGCACTGCAAAAATATGAACGAAGGTACTGATCACCAGCATGAAAACAAAAGGAATATGAGCGATATGCCAAGCCGAGAGCATCCAGGTGTAGGCACCGAACTGAGCCACCCGGACTTCGGCATTGAGGTAGCGCATCACCAGTTTGCGCGCCAGTCTGCGATGCTCGCGAACCTTGTCGGCATTCCACTGCAGATGCTTGGCCAGCCGTGCTGAAGGTTCGCGCAACAATCGCGTGCAACGCCAGTAAACCAGCCACTGCACGATCGGCAAGACAAACACCCGGCGCATATAGGTGCGCCAGCCCGGCACGGCCGCGCGTTCGCGCTGTGCGAAATCGAGCAGTGTCTTCTCAACCTCACGCGCAAAACTCAGGCGCGAACGAACGCCCTCCTGCTCCAGACCGGCGCGCGCCTTGAGGTCCTGCAAACTCCCGATCTCACCATGCAAACCCCGGTTCACACGCATGTAAATGAAGCGGCCGGCAACACCGCTGAGCGCAACAATGATCATGCTCCCGAGCGCCACGCCAGCGTTGATGGATCCAAACCGGAAACCGGAATGCACCAGAATCAAAAGTGGCCCGCCGATACCCAGCACCATGTGCAACACAAGCCACATCCTGACAGGGCCCCAGTTGCGCGCGAAGCGGAAATGTTTGCGCAGAGGATAGCTGAACAGGATCAGCATCATGACGGCGCCGGCCACGCCAAGCCAGTAACCGAGGTCGTCCCTGGGCTTGAACAGCTTGAGCAGACTGATCTGGCGCGCAACCCATACCAGGAAGGTCAGTGCGGCATAGACCATGAGGTCCTTGGAAAGCTCGGGCACATAACGCGCCGTTGTGGTGTCACCCGAACTGACATCTGATGCGTTGGAATTCAAGTTCAATCCTCCGAACCCATCGACTGTGCGCGCCGTTTGCGCGCACGCAGCAACAGTGCTGCCATGAATAGCAGCAACCAGAGCACGGGATCGGGCTCACCCGCGATCGACATGGAGCAGCCACTCCCGCCGTCCGCCGGCGGCGATGCCGGCGCGACGATGACGACCGGCGTCACTAGCCCGGAACTGGTGGCGACAAAAAGACTGCCTCCCAGCAGACGCACGCCGTTGACCACCAACGAGGGCAAGGCCGATGTCCCAACGCCACTGATGTCAACCAGACCCTTGAAAGCCCGATCCGCCAGGCTGATGGCCCACAAACCCTCGGCCGTGCCAACATACAGATTCACCGTGTCCACGGCCAGCGCCTTGACACTGACCAGCGGAAATGGCAGCGCGGCAAAGCCGGTAACCGAGCCCCAGGCACCGTTTTCATTCTGCATCAGAAAACCGTTGCCACCAATGAACACGACACCCGCCGCGACGGCAAGACTGTTGACGCGTGAATCGCTTGCAAACGACTCGGCCCCAAACATCCGCCACGCCGGCGCGAGCGCCGGTTTGGCCGGTACAAAATCGCTCGCCACATAAACCGCATTGTCATAGCTGAGACCAACATCAAGCCACCCGGCCACATAAACCGAACCACCCGACACTACCAGGCTTTGGACATTGAAGTTGGCACGCGGCGCACTCTGGATCACATCAAAGGGCACGCCACCAACCAGCGGCCTCAATTCCAGGCAACCACTGTCATCAAAGCGGCGTCCAGCGTACAGTGCCTGCGCGCCAACCGCCAGCGCCCTGACGTCGTAGGCATTGCCAAGCGGCGTCCATGCGCCTGTTCCCTGCCACAGGTAATAAACGCCTTGGTCGGTGGCTGCGTACAGCACGTTGTGGGCGCTGTCGGCAGCGAGTGCACGAATAGCGGTGACCGGTGAGAGCGGGCCGGCGAGCTGGGTACGGGTCCAGTTGGCACCGCGATCGGTACTCACCACCACGTCAACGTAGCTCCCGGTGTCGGTCTGCGTGATGGCAAACAGCGAGGCCCCGATTTGCGCAACATCCTGCACCTGCACATTGTTCAGCCGCTGGCTCGGTGCATCGACACGGGCCGGGCCGTTGAGCGGCGCTGGTTTTGACAGGGCAAGCAGCGTACTCTGCGTCAAATCAGCAGCGGTGCTGGCATACAGACCGGACTCGGTGGCCCATAACAGGCTGGAGCGGGCAGCAGGATCGACCTGCAACGCAGCACGAACATAACTGCCCATGGCGAATGCAGGGCCCGGTACAAAACCCGGTGCCGACACGGTGCCGTCGTCGAATACCGAAGTAGCAAAAGCACCGTCACTGCTTGCCATGGCAAGCACGGATTGCGTCGCCGCGCCAACTCTGGCAACCGCCAGTCCATTGCAAGTCCTGGGATCATCACCGGCAAACTGCAGACGGGTCCAGGTCAGTAGCCCGCCCGTTGACAGATCGGCCTGGAAAACCAAGCCGGCCAGCGTGCAGGTAAACGCCCATTTGGACGAGGACGATACGATCGCCGCAACCTGCTCACCCAGCAACCCCGCGAGCACGGGAAAGCCGTCAGCGTCGGTCGTCGCCTCGCTGTTGATCCAGTTCTGATTGGCATCCTGACGGTAGATCGTGCTCAATGAACCAACCGCAACGCTCCCACCCAGCAACCCGAGTGCGCTCACAGTGGAGGCACTGCCCGCCGGGCCCGCTGGCAAACTCGTTTTAACCCAGGCTGGTTTACTCTGTCCCGCCTCACTGGTGACATAGATGTTGGGCTCACAGTTGGACGCCATGTACAAACGCGATTCGGCGCTGAGCAACAGGCTGATGGCACACGCCGATGCAGTGTCCGCCGCCTGGGGCGACTGCAGACGGCTCCAGCCCAAGGTACCGCCTGCGGGCGAAAAATAAACACCGTCATCGGTCGCGGCATAAACGAAATTGCCCAGGCTCGCCATGGCATGAACATGACGCCCGCTGCGTATGCCGCTGTTGCCAGCAGTCCAGGTGGCGCCCCCATCCTTGCTGACGAACACGCCATTGACATCACTGCCAGCGTACAAAATATTCAACGGCTCAGCAGGATCAGCCAGCAAGGCCGTCACACTGCCGCCGGTCGGACCGAGCACGCTCCAGGTGGGCGCCGTCTGCGCCCAGCTCGCAAGGCTGCCAAGGCCACAGATCAGCAACAGCATCGTGCGAACACAACGCGCCCAGCGCAAAACAGCTAATGCACCGGCAAGCACACGGAGTCGATCGCTCATAAATACACCATTTGAAAATACATCATCTGCACACGCCACGCATCAAAAGGAATACCAGGGACTGGTAGAAAATATGGGATCCCTGGCAGCCAGATCCCAGATTGACAAACTCACCCGTCTCCCATAGAAGAACGGTAGGCCCCAGGAAAAGGACGCCGCGCTGCCGTCCGAAGCCGCCGGGGCGCCCGCCATGCCCGCCAGTGCCGTGATCGACTGCGCCAGGGTACCGGCGTTGCCGACAGTGAAAAAAACCTTGGCCGCGTTCTGTCCCGGTCGGTCGCCGTCCGATACGGTCGCTGATTTCGACAAGGCGCTGAGCGGGCAATACCAGGAAGCCTCCCCCGCTGCAACCGCCGCACACCTTGCGATCGCGCTGTCGCTGAAGAACAAACCGTTGGTGCCGGTGTCGAGATAACTGTTGTAAATTGTGTTGCCGTTGTACTGGGTTGTGACACTGAGGTAAGAGTCGAATCCGTGCGTTGACAAGCTGTTCTGCCAGTCCACGCCCAATTGAATCCGGTTCGCACCCGCGGCCAACTGGTTGCTGATGCTTCGCTTGCTGGCGTCAGTGCTGCGGGTATTGATGCCAAAAATAAGTTCCCCGTTGACTTTGGCAGCACCAGTCTCGGGAAGTGCCGGCAGCACCAGCACGACGCCATTGTTGTCAGCCAGATTGTTGTTGTTCGGGTCCTTGCCCAGTGCAGCGACCGGATTGAAAACCTGCAGGTTGGCGGCGACGGCAGCCGGCGTGCATTGAAGCGCGCTGCTGGCCGCTGGCGGACAGCTGTAGTACTGCACATAGGAGTTGACATAGTGCTTGTCAAGGCACAAGGCGCCGCAGTCCAGTGTGACGCTGCCGATGCCAAGGATGCCGTTAGAGCCGAGCGCGCTGACTGAACTCAGCACCTGGCCATTGACCGCGTTAAAACAGTCCAGCGGCGCCTGCACCGCAGCACCGGGATCGTCCTGGATCAGTTGCAGCGGAAGTGCGCTCGCCCACTGCTCGCCAAGTCCGACATCGGCCACTGCCGTCGGGCCCCACAGGCCACCCACCACAAAGGGGTAGCACTCGTGCGCCTGACCCGCCACACCCGCGGTGCCGGCACTGGATGAGAGCTCAACCGGAACCAGTCCGAGCGCAGCGACCTTGCTCGCCAGAATGCGCAGTCCAACCGAGCCGGTATCGACCTGCACGTGATCAATCGTCGCGCATTTGGTGCTCGGACCATCAGTCGGTCGGGCACCGGGGGCACAGACCGTCACGTTGGCGTACAGAACATTGGTCGGCATCGCAAACAGATGGGCGGGCCCGCTGTCCACCGTCACTTCCATGTTGTTGACCTTTTGCACGAAAGGAGCACCAACCGTCGGACCGGTGACGGAACAATCGGGCGATGCGCTGCAGCGCAGGGTCGTCACGCTCGAATCACCGCCACCGCAGGCTGCCAAGCAAGCGAGGCAGATTGCCCAGGCAAGCGGAAAGTCAAACCGGCACAGCACGGTCTTCACTCCAGACCTATTTGCTCTGGATTGACGCCGCGCGGCAGCATGGAGCGGCGAAAAGCAAAGCCGGAAAACACGTGCAGATACGCGCTCGATTGGAGCACCAGATCGAGATCGTCGTGCTGAAAATACCGTTGCACGCCAGTGCGTTGTGCAGCGACCCGCGCTGCCGCTGAGTAGCCCGGATACGAGGTTCCCAGCAGAGCCGAGAGGTCGGGCTTGTACAGGGTGCGCCAACTCACAGCAAAGACCATGCCGCTGCTTGAGACATATTGCCGAAAGCGTGAGCCATCGGCACTCTGGAACTCGTGCAGCGAATACTGCGCGCCGGGCATGACCCGATGCTGTGCCGCCATGCGTTTATGCTCGACATTGTTCGAATCAAGATCCTGTCCGAGGCCGGCAAAAGAATGCACCGGTCCGAGCAAGAGCGCCAGCGCCACTATCATGCGCAAACAATGACACCCTTGATGCAGCCAGTTTACCGGCCCATGTTCGCTGCCTACGGCCTGGTCTTCGCTTGCGGACCGGTTGGTGCCTGGCTCGCTCTGCACAGTGGCATCGGTCTTGGCGCCGCATCCTGCACCCCAACTGCCCTGCTCACCCTGCTGCTGATCGCGCCGATCGCTGAAGAAACCGTGTTTCGACTGGGCCTGCACAACTTCTTGCTCAACCGGTTTCAGATGTGTTGGGGCGCGCTCAGCCTGGCCAATGCTCTGGTCGCCGTGGTATTTTCTGCCCTTCACGCCCTGCACCAGGGTTCGATCAGAATGCTGCTCACCGCTGTACCCGCGTTGCTGCTCGGTTGGCTGTGGGAACGCAGCGGACGCCGCTTGCAGGTACCGAGCGGGTTTCATGCCTGGTTCAACCTGTGCCTGGCGCTGGTCAGTTGCCGGTAGACCGCCATCAGTAGAAGTCATAGCGGTAGCCAAGGTAGAAGAATACGGCCGAAGAATCCTCGTGGTTGGTCGGTCCGTCGGTCGTGGAGTGCTCGTAAATGGTCTCACCCAGCAAGCTGGCGCGATCCGAGATCTTGTAGGAGAGCCGCACGCCCGGAGACACGCGCGACACCTTGGTTGCGGTGTTGTCAATCTGCGAATAGATGCGTAGTGAGGGCTCGAAGCTCGCCTTGTTATCTAGAAAACCGGTTAGGTTGTTGTAAGCCATTTGCGTTCCGCGCAATGTGTCGCTGTGCATGACGCTAAGGTTGAAGCCGTTGATGTCGCGGTTTGAATATAGATTGGAACCAGTCAACTGTATGGAGACGTTGTACTGGGCACCGGTTGCGGGCATGGCTTGGAAGTCGCCGACGGCGGGTAAGGCCCCAACATCGCTATAACGCAGATCAAGCGTGCCCTGCCACTTCGGCGCCAGTGCGCGCGAAACACTGAACAGTGCCTGGCGCGCCAGCGCCGCCGTGCCCAAGGCCATTTCCTTGACCTCGGCCAGACTCTTGAGTTGTAACAATGTCTTGAGCGAGGTCGTACCTGAGCTGATCAGGGCGTCGCTCAATTGAAGCGAAGGCGCCTTGCGGCTGTCAAGCAGCAAGGTGATCGTGGTGCCCAGCGGCCCCTGCACCGATCCCTGCATGGTGGCAGCATTGAGGGTGCGGAAGTTGAGGTCGTAATCAAGTTGCGAGTACATCGACAGCGAGTCGCCAAAATAACGCAATTCAAAACCCGCCGCCCGGCGGTCCGAAATACCCTCAGACTTCTGGTCCACCAGCGAAATATTGCCGCCCCAGTGATCAAACAGGTTGTCGGCCTCCAGCACCAGGCCCGCCAGTCGCTGTGATGGCGCTGACACCAGCGTATTGGCCGGTGCGCCGGCCATGGCATCAAGCCTGAACTTTCCGCCAACCGGCATCATCAGCGAGACACCGTCAAACAAGCCAAACAAGGAACCACCGATCGCCGCCTGGCGCCCGAACCGCACGTCGAGTTGCGGATCGCGGAAACGGTAATCCACATAGACCGCACTCAGGCCGCTTTGCGTATTGGTCGAAGTGATGAAGTTCTTGGAATAGGTGTCACGCAGGACAAGCTTGGTTTCCGAGTTCTCCGACTTGTAGCGCCCGGAGAGGTCAACGCTGGTCACTAGCGTTGATTGGTTGGTGCGGCTCAGCGTGCTCTGGTCAATTCCAGCGGCAATGTTGACCAGCGAATCGGTCTTCGAGCGCCCGCCATAGTAATACTGCGAAACACTGCCCGAGGAAATCAGGCCGCCCTGCCCTGACGCTGCATCGGGCTTGTCCGTTGTTTTGGCGCCGCTGGCGATGGGAGCGCCCAGCGCGTCAAGACGCTGCGCCACACGCAGCGCCGCCTCACCCTGGGGATAGAGCCGAAGGTACAACTGGTACTCGATGCGGGCCTTCTCGTTCTGTTTCAGACCCTCCCAGGCGGCGCCAATCAATTCCTGGGCCTGCTGTGATGCCCGATTGGGTGGCAGCAGCAAAGTTTGGTTGAAAGCCACCACGGCATCCTGCCAACGCTGCTGGCTCAGGGCAAACTGCCCCCTGTGAAGCAATTCAGCGGCCTGGCCGTTGACCTTGGCAACGGACTCGTTGTCAGGCAGCACCGCGTCAGCCGGGGCCTGCACTACAGCCAAGGCGACCGGCGGCATCGCCGGGCTAGGCGGCGGTGCCGTACTTGCGACGACGACGGGGCTGGGCGCGACAGTCACAGCGGTTGTCGGCGTCAGCGACGCCAGAGGAACAACACTGGCCATCGGGAAACTACCTGCGGCCCTGTCTCGCACTGTCTGGGCCTCCTCCAGCGTGCGGAAATACCCCATTGCCAGCGCCAAGCGCTGGTCACCGTCCTGTTCGAGCTTGCGCGTGAAGACCGTATAGTCTTGAAACTGCGCCGCCACACGCGGCATTTTGGCCGCATCGTCGAGCGCAAAAGTCTGTAACAACACCACATAGCGCCGCTCATCGGGCACGGCAGCCATCGCTGCGAGCCCCGCGGGTGGCGGCGCAACCGGGCCTCTACCACCCGACGCGAGTGGCGTCGGCGCCAGTTGCCCGTTCTGGAGGACGCTGGCCAAGGGGAATCGATCCGCCGCGCGGTCCCGCACCGTTTGCGCCTCGGCCTGTGTCCGAAAATAACCCATGACCAGCGCAAAGCGCTGCCGACCATCCTGTTCGATCTTGCGAGTGAAAACCGCGTAGTCCTGAAATTGCGCTGCCACGCGCGGCATTTCTGCGGCCTCATCGATCGCAAAAGTCTGCAGCACCACGACATAACTCCTCTCATCGGGCCGGATCGCCATGGCCGGTAGCGGCTTGTCCGGTACCAATGCCCCCCCTGCGCCATCAGCACCGACAAACGCAAGATCAATGGCGTGTGCCCCGGGTCCCTGGCGCGCCAGAACCCGGACCTTGTTGGTAAAGCGCAAAGACAGCGACTGGGTGAACAGTCTTGTTTGTGGAACATAGCTCAGGGCTATGCCCACCTTGCCGGCACTGCGCTCCAGGCGCTTGCTCTCTTCAACCGATTGCCCTGCCACGACCTCATCGGCCACAACAATCTGAAACCCCAGTTGCACCAGATCGGTCGGCGCCAGTGGTGACTGCCGCAGAAAACGCACGTTGGCGTTGAAGGTAATACGGGCTACCGCTGGCCTTGCGCCTTCAATCCATTGCAGACTTTCGATCGTCTGCGCCGACACCCCAGCGCAAAACAATGGCGAGCAGACCAAGCAGGCCCATAGCCGCAATGTTGCCGAACCCATTAAAACCACCCAAAAAGCGCGCGCCCGCACCGCCCACACCGACCAAAAAGGGCGGTGCGGACTTCCACTTGGCTTGATCGGAAGTCTGGCGAATTGCAATTCAGGGTCCTATGGGAATGGGTCTTCCCGGTGTTCGTGAGCGTAGTTGGCGAGGAATGAATTCACCGTTCGAGAGGTGACAACTGACGCAGCTGAGCTTGTCAGGCACTGCGGCGTATGTCGGCGACAGATGCGAATAATTGACCGGCTTCCAGTTCTCGGTCTTGTGGCAACTGTCGCAGGAACGCGTGCTCAAGAAGTGACCTGACGGCTTGGCCGACGCACTCAGTCCATTGTGGCAAACCAGACAGGTATTGGGCGTGATGCCGTTGTGGCTGAACTGCGCCGGCAGCCAGGCAGTCGTTCGGTGGCAGTTGTCACAGGAGTTGCTCACCATCAGGTGGCGCGCCGGCAGGCCCCCTGCGCGCAAACCGTCATGGCAGGTCTTGCACTGGCCAGCGTCAACAGCGGCGTGATCGAACTTGCTGCCCAGCGTTGCACGACCTGGCTGCAACACTTGCAGATTCGGCAACTGACGACCGACCTCTGGATTTACCAGCGCCTCGCGCAATATCGGTCGGGTCAGTGCCAGGAAACCTCCGGAATAGGTGTGGCACTTGCTGCCGTTGCAATCGTTCGGAGCCGCCCGCGTGCCGGTGTGCGCGGTTGGCCGGGTCCGCCCGCTCATCGAGACACCGAACCATGTGTATTTGGCCTCGTGACAGCTCATACAGGTCTTGGAGCTCACGGCAGTATGGTGCGCCGCAGTACCCATTGAAGTCCCGGAAAACGCCGTGAAATTGGTCTTGGAGTGACAAGCTTCGCAGGCGACTCCGGCGACCGGTATATGCGTCAGGGTTGACGGCGCTGTCGGTGAAGCGGTGGCCGAGGCCAGCGGCATCATCTTGGGCTGATACGTAATCGGTTGCGGAATCGGACAGTTGGTCGACGTGCTGCAGCCGGCAAACGGGCCGGCCCCGGTACCCGCCGTGTGGCAACTGATGCAACCGGAGGTGATACCAGTGTGCAATACCGTATTGGTCGCAAGGCCGGTCACCGAATAGTTGCCGCTGGTGATGTGGCAAGTCGAGCAGGTCGTGATGGGAGTCGGTATATGGCCGGTTGGCTTGCCCGCCGCAGAAAACGACGTCGTTCCGGCGTGGCACTTGGAACAATCATCGGCTATCGGGTGCCCCGCATCGGCCACGCTGTAGGTCGTTGCGGTCGCGTAGGGGCGGGTCTGGAAGCCCTTATACGAAGCACCGGCGATCAGGCTGGTTGGCGTGATCGGATACGGATCCATGCTCATCCACAGATAGCCCTTCTCGTGGCAGGCCGAGCAGCCGCTCGTGATGCCGACGTGGATCATGGTGCCCGTTGGCGCCGGTAACTTGAAGGTCGTGCCCGGCCCGGTGGCCTTA
>CAIMBE010000127.1 GCA_903839085.1 uncultured beta proteobacterium
GCCCTGATCCTGGTGCCGACGCGTGAACTCTGCACCCAGGTCGGCGAGGAGATTCGCAGCCTGGGTGCGCACCTGGCACCGCCGCTGAAGGTGTCCATCGTGTTTGGCGGGGTATCGGTCAATCCGCAGATGCTGCGCCTGCGCGGCGGCACCGATATCGCGGTGGCGACGCCGGGACGCCTGCTCGATCTGGTCGGGCGCAACGCGCTCGCGCTGTCGGGCGTCACGACGCTGGTGCTCGACGAGGCCGACCGTCTGCTCGATCTGGGTTTTGCCGAGGAACTCGCCCGCATTCTGGCCCTGCTGCCGACGCAGCGCCAGAACCTGTTCTTTTCGGCCACCTTTGCGCCCGCGGTGCAGGCGCTGGCGCATACCCTTCTGCGCGACCCCTTGCGCGTGACGGCGCCGTCCGAGCCGCTGAGCCAGCCCGACATTGCGCAGCGCGCGATCTGCGTCGACGCCGAGCGGCGCACCCAGTTGCTGCGGCACCTGATCGAGCAGAACCACTGGAGCCGGGTGCTGGTTTTTGTCGCCACCAAGCACGCCGCTGAAATGGTGGCCGACAAGCTGCGCAAGGCGCGCATCAACGCCGAACCCTTTCACGGCAAGTTGAGCCAGGGCAAGCGCGCCCAGGTGCTGGCCGACTTCAAGGCCTCCAGGCTCAAAGTGGTGATCGCCACTGACGTCGCTGCCCGAGGCCTGGACATCGCCCAGTTGCCGGTGGTGGTCAACTACGACCTGCCGCGCTCGGCGCTTGACTACACGCACCGCGTCGGTCGCACCGGCCGTGCCGGTGACAGCGGCGTGGCGCTGAGCTTCGTCAGCGCCGACAGCCTGGCTCACTATCATCTGATAGAGAAACGTCAGCGTTTGACCTTGGCGCTGGAGCAGATTGAGGGTTTTGAGCCGACAGAAACCATCAACGCGACGATGGCGGCTGGCGGCGGCATCAAGGGCAAGCGCCCGAGCAAAAAGGACAAGTTGCGGGCGCAGGCTGCAGGCGGTTCGTGATCACTTGTCGTCCCGCCGGGAGTTGACACAGGTCAAACCAGAACGAGCCGGCGCACGTGTGGCCGACCGGGCTGCCGATATACTTGAGTCAACCATTTACAGGAGTTTTCATGAGGTTTTTATCTATCGCGTTGGCCGCCTTGATTGGCACTCTGGGCTTCATGTCGTTCGGTGCCTCGGCTGCGGATGCCAATTTGAAGACCGTGGCAGCGCTCTACAAGGACAAGGCGACTCTGTCGGGCAAGACCATCAGCGCCCAGGGCAAGGTGGTCAAGGTCAATAACGGCATCATGGGGCGCAACTTTGTGCACGTGCAGGACGGCAGCGGTGACGCCAAGGCCGGCAACAACAACCTGGTCGTGACCAGCAAGCAGACCGCCGCGGTCGGCGACCAGGTCACCATTTCAGGTCTGGTGGTGTTGAACCGGGACTTTGGCAGCGGCTACGCCTACCCCCTGCTGATCGAAGAGGCGACGGTCACCGTCAAGAAGTAAGGGCCGACGGGTCCTGCAACTGGTAGCGCCTGATCAGCGCATCGCGCTGGCGCGGGTCCAGATTGATGCGGGCAGCGTCCCGCCCCACCACGCCCAGCAGGCGCTCATCCATCACGCTGCGCCACAGCGGCGGAATGTAGGCGACGGTAAACATGCCGAAGTAGCCGCTGGGCAGGCGCGGCAGATTGTCGAAATGACGCAGTGACTGGTAGCGCCGCAGCGGGTGCGCGTGGTGGTCCGAGTGGCGTTGCAGGTGAAAGAGGGCCCAGTTCGAAAAAATATGGTTGCTGTTCCAGGAGTGGTAGGGCTGGCAGATCTCGTATTTGCCGGGTGAGCGCTGCTGGCGCAGCAGGCCATAGTGCTCGATGTAGTTGGCCGAGGTCAGCTGGAAGTTGGCCCAGAACGACGCCACGAGCAGGAACGGCAGGATCTGCGCGCCCAGCCACAGCGCCAGGCCGGTCCACAGCATCAGCGTGATCAGCGCCGGTTGCAGGATCTCGTTATGCAAAGACCAGACGCTCTGTTGTTCGCGGCGCAGACGATCGCTTTCCAGCGTCCAGGCTCTTCTTGCCGCGCCGGGCATCTCGCGCAGGACGAAGCGGTAAATCGATTCACCCATGCGCGAGGAGGCCGGATCCGCCGGCGTTGCGACGTCCCGGTGGTGGCCGCGGTTGTGCTCGATGAAGAAGTGGCCATAGGCCGAGGGGGCCAGCACCAGCTTGGCCAGCCAGCGCTCGAGCGCGGTATTCTTGTGGCCGAGTTCATGGCCGAGGTTGATACAGAATCCGCCAACCGAACCGGTGATCAGGACCATCGCCACCCTGCCATGCCAGGGCAGCGGGTAAGTTGCGACAAACCAGGCGCTGAAGACAAAGGCCGCCCACAGCACCGGTACCAGGGCGTAGGTGACCCAGCGGTAATAGCGGTCGGCCTCGAGCGCGGGTACCGCGCTCTCGGGCGGATTGCTGAGGTCTTCGCCCATCCACCAGTCCAGCAGCGGCGCCACGAGATAGAAGAAGGCAACCGGCAACCACAGCGCGCGCGCATCGCTACTGGCCATCATCAGCGCCGGCCCGATTGTGACGATGCATGGCACCAGTACCGACAACAGCCAGGCGTAGCGCTTGCGGTCGCGGTAGGGCGTGTTCTCGCGGGTGGACGACACGTTGTGCTGCCTTATAAAAGCCGCACTTTAACGCTTTTCCCCTTGACTTTGCCGGCGTCCAGTTTTTGCATCGCGGCCAGCGCAATGTCGCGCTGCACCGCGACAAAAGTCGTGTACTCGGTGACGACGATCTTGCCGATCTGCTCGCGGCTGTAGCCGCAATCGGCGGTCAGGGCGCCCAGCACATCGCCGGGGCGGATCTTCTCCTTGCGCCCGCCCAGGATCTGCAGCGTCACCATCGGCGGCAACAGCGGACCCTTGCCGACGGGGGTCAGCTCGTCGAGCTTGTGCCAGACCGACTCGTGGCTCTGGTACTGCTCGATCTTGCCGACCGAGCCCATTTCGTTCATGCTGGCCAGACTCAGGGCCAGGCCCGATTCACCGGCGCGTCCGGTGCGCCCGATGCGGTGGATGTGCACCTCGGGGTCGGGCGTGATGTCGACGTTGATCACGGCCTCGAGCTGCGTGATGTCCAGGCCGCGGGAGGCGACATCGGTGGCCACCAGCACCGAGCAACTGCGGTTGGAGAACTGCGCCAGCACCTGATCGCGCTCGCGCTGCTCGAGCTCGCCGTAGAGCGCAAGCGCGCTGAAGCCCTGCGCCTGCAGGTAAGAGGCAAGCTCTTTGCAGCGCAGCTTGGTGTTGCAGAAGGCCAGCGTGCTCACAGGTCGAAAGTGGTTGAGCAGCAGCGCAACGGCTTCGAGCCGGTTGGCGCGCGTGACTTCATAAAAGCGCTGTTCGATCAGGCTGCTGGCGTGCTGCGCTTGGACCTTGACGGTCAGCGGCTCGCGCATGAACTGCCGGGCCAGCTTCTCGATGCCTTCGGGGTAGGTGGCTGAAAAAAGCAGGGTCTGCCGGCTCGGCGGGCATTGCCGGGCGACCGTGGCAATGTCCTCGAAGAAGCCCATGTCGAGCATGCGGTCGGCTTCGTCGAGCACCAGCGTATTGAGGGCTTCGAGCGTCAGGTAGCCGCGCTCCAGATGGTCCATCACGCGCCCGGGCGTACCGACCACGATGTGCGCGCCGTGCTCCAGTGAGGCGCGCTGGCCGCGCAGCGCGACACCCCCGCACAGGGTCACGACCTTGATGTTTTCTTCGGCACGCGCCAGGCGGCGGATCTCGACACTGACCTGATCGGCGAGTTCGCGCGTCGGGCACAACACCAGCGCCTGCACGGCAAAGCGGCGCGGATTCAGTTTGTCGAGCAGCGCCAGCGCAAAGGCGGCGGTCTTGCCGCTGCCGGTCTTGGCCTGCGCGATCAGGTCCTTGCCGAGCAGAGCGGCGGGCAGACTGGCCGCCTGGATCGGCGTCATTTCCAGGTAGCCCAGTTGCACCAGATTGGCCAGCGTCGCCGGGTTCAGGGTCAGGGAATCGAACTTCATACTCATGTGCCGATTATGCGTACAACAACTTCCTTGGCAAAATGCGGTATGGAACACGCACCCGACACCGAACAGCGCCTGATCGACCTGGAGATCAAGGCGGCCTTCAGCGAAGACCTGCTGGATCAGTTGAACGAGATCATCGTGCACCAGCAGCAGCAAATCGACCAGTTGATTCGCGAAATCGCGCATCTGCGCCAGTCCAGCACCGACGGCGGCGTGGGCGCGCCGCGCAGCCTGCACGACGAACTGCCGCCGCATTACTGATACCCGATGGATCCTGTGACGATGTCGCGGCAAGCTTTTGTGCAATCCCGGGGCACTTCTACAATGGCATGATCGGAGCGCAAGAGGCGGCAAGCCGCCGACCCCAGTTCCGATCAGGCCGACACCCCATGACCCCACTCCACATTTCAACCGCTTTTGATTCCGGCGCCATCGAGGTGCTGAGCTTGACGGACCCCGCTGACATTCAGCTCAACATCCGGCGCGACAGCGCCAGCGAGTTTGCGCAGTGGTTTCATTTTTCACTGCAGGGCGCTGCCGGTCTGGCGGTGACGCTGAAGTTTCTCAACGCCGGCGTCAGCGCCTACCCCAAAGGCTGGGAAACATACCGCGTGGTGGCCAGTTACGACCGGCTCAACTGGTTTCGCATTGCCACGCGCTTTGACGGCAAGGTGATGGAAGCCGACATCACGCCCGAGACCCACAGCATCTATTTTGCTTACTTCGAACCCTACTCGCACGAGCGCCATCTGGACCTGATTGGCTCGGCGGCGGCATCCGGTCATGTGCAGGTGCAGCACCTCGGCCAGACGCTGGACGGGCGCGACATGACGCTGCTGCGCATTACCGATGAAGCCAGTGCCACGCCGACTGCGCAGAAGAAGAATGTCTGGTTGATTGCGCGCCAGCATCCTGGCGAAACCATGGCCGAGTGGTTTGTCGAAGGCTTCCTGGAACGCCTGCTCGATGGCGATGACCCGGTGGCGCGCGTGCTGCTGGCCAAATGCGTTTTTCATATCGTGCCCAACATGAACCCGGACGGCGCCGTGCGCGGAAATCTGCGCACCAACGCGGGAGGCGCCAATCTGAACCGGGAGTGGCAAAACCCCAGCATCGAGAGGTCGCCCGAAGTGTTCTGGGTGCGTCAGAAAATGATGGAGCTCGGCGTCGATCTCAACCTGGACGCGCATGGGGATGAAGGCTTGCCCTACAATTTTTGCGTCGGCACCGAAGGCAGGCCGGGCTACTCGCCGCGAATGGCAGCGCTGGAGGCGAGTTTCAAGAACGCATGGCTGCAGACCTGCCCCGACTTTCAGACGACGCAGGGCTATGCAAAGATGCAACCGGGGCAGGGCAATATGACGCTGGCCACCAACTGGGTCGGACAGAATTTTGACTGCCTGGCCTTCACGATCGAGATGCCGTTCAAGGACAACGCCAATCTGCCTGATGAAGAGACGGGATGGAGTGGCGCGCGATCCAGAAAGCTCGGCGCCAGCGTGCTGCTGCCGATTCTGGCCGTGCTGGATCAATTGCGGGACGCGTCATGACCGACGCCAACAAGCCCGCTGCCTTTCGCCGCGCCGCCGCGCCAGCGTCCCGCGCAGCGGTTCCGGCCGGACAGAGCGACACCGCTGCCTACGGCGCCGACGGGACGCTGCGTCTGAACAAACGGATGGCCGAACTCGGTCTGGCCTCAAGACGCGAGGCCGATGTGTGGATTGGCAAGGGTTGGGTCAAGGTCGATGGCAGGGTGGCCGAAATGGGCATGCAGGTGCGGCCAGATGTGCGCATTGAAATAGCCAAACAGGCCCAGGGCGAGCAGGCCAATCAGGTCACCATTTTGTTGAACAAGCCGATGGGCATTGTCAGCGGTCAGGCCGAAGACGGGCATGAGCCGGCCATCACGCTGATCCAGCCGCAGAACCGCTGGGCTGACGACAACGCGCGCTTCTTTTTTCACCCCAAGCAGTTGCAGAGCCTGGTGCCGGCCGGGCGGCTCGACATTGATTCGATCGGCCTGTTGGTGTTGACGCAGGATGGCCGCGTGGCACGGCAACTGATCGGCGAAGACTCCAGCATGGAGAAGGAATATCTGGTGCGGGTCAGCTACACCGGCTTCAATGAACCCGATGGCCAGCCCGATCGCTTGCTGCAGATCAGTGACGGCGACCCGGTCAGCACCAACGTACAGGCCCTGTTTCCTGCCGAGCGCCTGGAGCGGCTGCGTCACGGTCTGAGCCTGGACGGACAGGACCTGAAACCGGCCAAAATAAGCTGGCAGAACCCGGAACAATTGCGCGTTGTTCTGACCGAGGGCAAGAAACGCCAGATTCGCCGCATGTGCGAACTGGTCGGGCTGAAAGTCGTGGGCCTCAAGCGCGTGCGCATTGGCAACGTGATGCTGGGCAATCTGCCCCTTGGGCAGTGGCGCTATCTGGCGCCGCATGAGAAGTTTTAAACTTTGTGGGACAGACCGCAGCTACGAGAAGCGAGCCAGCTCTGTCCCCAACTTGAAACGGGATGTTGGAAGTTCACTTTGTCGGACAGAAGATTATTGAGACTTCCATAAAGCATGACAGACAGGATCGTCATTGCGAGGAGCGCAGCGACGCGGCAATCCAGGAAGTCCGGGGCCATGGACTGCTGCGCTACGCTCGCAGTGATGTTCTGTTCAGGGCCTCGCGATGACGAAAGTTGGTGCCTTGAATTCTGGAATGATCAATGGGCCTGTCCCCAACTTGAAACGGGATGTTGGAAGTTTATTTAGGAGATCAAGATGTTTGCTTTGAAACAACTGGCCACCTGCCTCCTGCTGACCAGTACCAGCATGGTGTTTGCCCAAGGCACCAGCTCGGGCACGGTCAACGCCATCTGCAGCACCGACCAGCCCTGGTGCGAGCGGGCCGCGCAGGAGTTCACGCGTGCCACCGGCATCAAGGTGCTGCAAGCTCACAAGGCCACCGGTGAGGCGGCAGCGCAGTTGCGCGCCGAAGCCGCCAACCCCAAGACCGACATCTGGTGGGGTGGCACCGGCGACCCTTTTCTGCAGGCGGCCGAGCAGGGGTTGCTCGAGCCCTATCGCCCGATTTACCTGAACGACTTTCACAGCTGGAGTGTGCGCCAGTACGCCATGACGCAGAACATGGTGGGAGGCTTTTACACCTCGGCCATCGGCTTTGGCTGGAACACCGAACTGCTGAAGAAGAAAAAGCTGCCCGAGCCCAAATGCTGGTCCGATCTGCTCAAGCCCGAGTACAAGGGCGACATCGAGATCTCGCATCCCGCCTCCAGCGGCACGGCCTACACCATTCTGGCCGGCCTGGTACAGCTGATGGGCGAGGAGCAGGCCTTTGAGTACATGAAGAAGCTGCACAGGAACATCAGCAACTACACGCGCAGCGGCCAGGCGCAGGCGCCCAATGTGGCCAAGGGCGAAGTCGCCATTGGCGTGAGTTTCATCTTCGGCTTTGACGCCTGGCGCCATAACAAGTACCCTGTGAAGACCGCGGCGCCGTGCGAGGGCACGAGCTACGAAGTGGGCGGCATTGCGATGGTCAAGGGACAGCGCAACAAGGAAGCGGCCAAGCGCTATTACGACTGGCTGATGAGTCCTGCAGGACAAGCCGTTGGTGGTCAGGCCAACAGCTTGCAGGTGCCGGCCAACAAGACTTTCAAACTCGACCCCAGGATTCCGCTGCTCGACGATGTGCGACTGATCAAGTACGACTTCGAGAAGTACGGCAAGGCGGCCGAGCGACGCCGCCTGCTGGAGCGCTGGACCAAAGAGGTGGAGTCGCTGCCGCGCTAGCGCAAGTGCCGCCCATGACCAGGCCGGCCTCCAAAAATCCGCTGCGGCACCTGCGCGCGGCCGACCTGCGTGGCGTGGCGCAACTGGCGACGCAGGCCACGGTCGGGGTTGCCCGCATTGCCGAGGGCGTGCACCAGTCGGTCTGGAGCACGCTAGGCGTTCCTGGCGGCAAGGCAACCGGGCAGACCGGCGGCATCACGGGCCTGGTTTATCAGGCGGTGCAGGGCGCCGCGCAGCTCGCCGGCAAGGGACTCGATCGGCTCTTTGCCGGGCTTCAGCCCCTGCTCGAGCGGATTGACGCTGAACCAGCCGACACGCCAGAGCGCGAGGCGGTGCTGGCCGCATTGAACGGCGTGATGGGCGACCGCCTGCTGGCCAGCCAGAACCCGCTGGCCACGCCAATGACGCTGCGCTACCGGGGCCAGGCGCTGGATTGGGAAAACATGCCGGCCATGCCGCAGGCCGGCGCCAAGCTGCTGCTGCTGATTCACGGCCTGTGCATGAACGACCTGCAGTGGCAGGCACGGCGCGGGGAGCAGGTGGTTGATCACGCTGCCGCGCTGGCGTCCGCGCCGGGCTACACAGCGCTTTATCTGCGCTACAACAGCGGACTGCACGTCTCGCAAAACGGCCGGGAGCTCTCGCTCAAGATAGAGCAATTGCTCGATCATTGGCCAAGGCCGGTCGAGGAATTGACGGTGCTGGGCCACAGCATGGGCGGTTTGCTGACGCGAAGTGCGCTGAACCACGCCAGGCAGTCAGCGCTGCGCTGGCCCGATCATCTGAAGAGCATCGTGTTCCTGGGTACGCCGCACCACGGCGCCCCGCTCGAGCGCGCCGGCAACTGGATCGATGTGATTCTCGGCAGCACGCCGTACAGCCGGCCATTTGCCCGGCTGGCCCAGCTGCGCAGCGCAGGCATCACCGATCTGCGCTACGGTCATCTGCTCGATGTCGACTGGCAAGGGCACGACCGCTTTCGTCGCCAGCCCGACGCGCGCCAGCACCTGCCCCTTCCCGAGGGCGTGGCATGCTACGCGATCGGAGCCACCCTGGCCGGCAAGCGCGGCCTGCTGGCCGAGCGTTTGACGGGTGACGGTCTGGTGCCGCTGCGCAGTGCCATGGGAGAGCACGACGATCCGAACCGTGCTCTTGCCTTCGCCAAAGACCGGCAGGCGATCTTTTACCGCACCAACCACATGGAGCTGCTGAGTCGACCCGAGGTGACGCGCCAGTTGCTGCAGTGGCTGGCTCCGGGGCGCGCCCATCCGTAATGAGGGAGAACTATTTGTGAGCACAAC
>CAIMBE010000128.1 GCA_903839085.1 uncultured beta proteobacterium
GGCGGCACCATCATCGCCTCGCTGCAGCAGATGAACATTCCGTACAAGTTCTCCGAGGGCGGCGGCGCGCTGCTGGTGGCGGCCAACAAGGTGCCCGAGGCGCGGCTGCGGCTGGCGGCGCAGGGCCTGCCCAAGGGCGGCACGGTCGGCTTCGAGCTGTTGGACAACCAGAAGTTCGGCACCAGCCAGTTTGCCGAGCAGATCAACTACCAGCGCGCGCTCGAAGGCGAGCTGGCGCGCTCGATCAACTCGATCGCGGCGGTCAGCTCGGCGCGCGTGCACCTGGCCCTGCCCAAGCAGTCGCTCTTTGTGCGCGACCAGAAGAAGCCCAGCGCCTCGGTGGTGCTGGCCCTGCACCAGGGGCGCAGCATCGACGAGGGCCAGATCAACGCCATCGTGCACCTGATCTCGAGCAGCGTCTCCGAACTCTCGGCCAGGAGCATCACCGTGGTCGACCAGGCCGGCAACCTGCTGTCGGCGGCCAACACCGGCACGCGCGGTCTGGACACCAGCCAGCTCAAGTATGCGCAGGAGATCGAGCAGGGCTATATCCGCCGTATCGAGGCCATCCTGCAGCCCGTCGTGGGCGCCGGCAATGTCCATGCCCAGGTCTCGGCCGAGATCGATTTCTCGGTGGTCGAAAGCACCGACGAGAAGTACCACCCCAACAATGAGCCGGGCCGCATCGCCATTCGCAGCCAGCAGTTGAGCGAGTCCGGCCAGCAGGGCGCGGGCGCCAGCGGTGGCGTGCCGGGCGCGCTGAGCAACCAGGCGCCGCTCTCGCCCAAGGCGGTCGCCGACGCGGCCAGCGCGGCGATGGGGGGCAGTGGCAGCGCGCCCGTCAACAAGCGCAAGGACGGCACCACCAACTACGAACTCGACCACTCGATCCGCCACGTGCAGCACGCTGCCGGCGTGGTGCGGCGCCTGTCGGTGGCGGTGCTGGTCAACTACCGCGGCACGCCGGGCGACAAGGGCAAGCGCGAAACGCAGGCGCTGCCCGCCGCAGACATGGAAAAGATCAAGAACCTGGTCAAGGAAACCATGGGCTTCAGCTCAGAGCGCGGCGACTCGGTCAACGTGGTCAACAGCGAGTTTGCCACCGAGCCGGTGATCGAGATCCCGGCGCTGCCGTGGTGGAAGCAGCCCGACAACATCGAACTGGCCAAGTCGGCAGGCAAGAACCTGATGCTCGGCGGCCTGGCCCTGTTTCTGATGTTCGGCGTGCTGCGCCCGCTGCTGCGCAGGTTCGCGGGTCCGATGCAGGCGGCCCCCGCCCAGAGCGGCGCAGAGCCTGGCATGCCAGAAGGCCAAGCGACTGCAGAACCGGCCAGGGCCAAGGCGCCACACGACTCGCGCCACCAGGAGAACATGAAGTATGCACAGGAGTCGGCGGTGCAGGGCCCGCAGATGGTGGCCATGCTGGTGAAGAGCTGGATGGACAAGAAAGATGGATGAAGGCATCAGACGAAGCGCCATCCTCGTGATGTCGCTGGGCGAAGAAGGTGCCGGGGCGGTCCTGCAGCACCTGTCGCAAACGGCTGTTCAGGTGCTGGGTGAGGCCATCGCCACCCTGCAGCAGGTCAAGCACGACGAGGTCAACGCCGTGCTCGAAGAGTTCCGGATCGAAACCGAGCAGTACTCGGCGCTGCACCTGGACGCGGCATCCTACCTGCGCGGCGTGCTGGCCAAGGCGCTGGGCACCGACCGGGCCACCGACCTGATGGACAACATCTCCAAGATCA
>CAIMBE010000129.1 GCA_903839085.1 uncultured beta proteobacterium
ACCTGCCCCTTACTTCTTGCGACGCGACACGATCATGACCTGCGTGCGCTTGTTGTTACGGGTACGGTAACCCTTGGTCAGATTACCCCAAGGATCGACTGGATGACGGCCTTCGCCGGTCTTGCCCTCACCACCGCCATGCGGGTGATCCACCGGATTCATGACAACGCCACGAACCGTCGGACGGATGCCCATCCAGCGTTTGACACCGGCCTTGCCGAGACGACGCAGGCTGTGCTCTTCGTTGGCGACCTGCCCCAGCGTGGCACGGCATTCGATGTGAATCTTGCGAACTTCACCCGAGCGCATGCGAACCTGTGCGTAAGTACCCTCACGCGCCAGCAAGGTCGCCGATGCACCCGCTGAACGCACGGTTTGTGCGCCCTTGCCGACCTGCAATTCAACGCAATGGACAATGGAGCCGACCGGAATATTGCGGATCGGTAGCGTGTTGCCAACCCGAATCGGCGCTTCAGCGCCGCTCATGATCGTGGCGCCCACTTCTAGCCCGCGCGGGGCGATGATGTAGCGACGCTCGCCATCTGCATAGCAGACCAGGGCGATATGAGCCGAACGATTGGGGTCGTACTCGATGCGCTCCACCTTGGCCGGAACGCCATCCTTGGTGCGCAGAAAGTCGACCACCCGGTAGTGGTGCTTGTGGCCGCCACCCTTGTGGCGGGTCGTGATGTGCCCATTGTTGTTGCGGCCCGCCTGCTGAAACTGCGGTTCCAGCAACGGCGCAAATGGTTCACCCTTGTGCAGGTGATCACGCGAGATCTTCACCACGCCACGACGGCCTGGGGAAGTTGGTTTCATTTTGATGACAGCCATGATTACGCAGCCTCCCCGCCGAGGTTGAGCTCTTGTCCGGGCTTGAGCGTCACATAAGCCTTGCGAACATTGTCGCGCCGGCCAACCGACTTGCCGAAACGCTTGGTCTTGCCCTTGGTGTTCACCACCGAAACCCCCTTGACCTCGACTTTGAACATCAGCTCCACTGCGGCCCGGATTTCATATTTGGTGGCGTCCTGCAGCACCTTGAAAGTCACGCCGTTGCTCTTCTCGCCGATCATCGTCGCCTTCTCGGAGACGATCGGGGCGACCAGCACCTGCATCAGGCGACCTTCGTCAAACTTGGTAGTATTTGGACCGTGGCTCATGCGAACATCTCCTTGAGTTGATCCATGGCGGCTTTTGTGACCAGCACCTTGCGATAGTGGACCAGCGACAGCGGATCGGCATAACGCGGCTCGACCACCAGCACATTGACCAGATTTCGGGACGCAAGATACAGGTTTTCGTCAACCTCGTCGGCGATCACCAGCACCGACTCGAGATTCATGGCCTTGAACTTCGCGGCCAGCACCTTGGTCTTGGGAGAGTCGACTTTGAGAGAATCAACGACAGCCAGGCGCCCTTCTCGCGCCAGCTGCGAAAAGATGGACGCCATGCCGGCGCGGTACATCTTCTTGTTGATTTTTTGGGCGAAATTCTCGTCCGGCATGTTCGGAAAGATTCGACCGCCGCCGCGCCACAAGGGCGACGACGTCATGCCGGCGCGAGCACGACCCGTGCCTTTTTGCTTGAACGGTTTCTTGGTCGAGTGCTTGACCTGTTCACGGTCCTTCTGGGCGCGCGTACCCTGACGCGCATTGGCCTGGAAAGCCACGACCACCTGGTGCACCAGGTCTTCGTTGTAGGCACGGCCGAACACGGTTTCCGGCGCTTCAAATTTAGAAGTTGCCTGACCCTGGTCGTTGAGGAGTTCGAGCTGCATCAGTTCGCTCCTTTCGTCGCATTGTTCTTGGCCTTGACTTTGATCGCCGGGCGAACCGTTACAAAACCGCCAGCCGAACCGGGCACAGCACCCTTGATCATCAAAAGCTGGCGCGCCTCGTCGATTCGAATCACATCAAGATTCTGGGTGGTCACGGTGTCGTCACCCAGATGCCCGGTCATGCGCTTGCCTGGAAACACGCGACCCGGGTCCTGAGCCATGCCGATCGAGCCGGGCACATTGTGCGAGCGGCTGTTACCGTGCGACGCGCGCTGCGAACTCATGTGGTGGCGCTTGATCGTCCCCGCAAAGCCTTTGCCGATGGTCGTGCCCTGGACATCGACTTTCTGGCCCACCGCGAACACAGCCGTGACAGGCACGGTCTGGCCAGCCTGGTATTGGGCGGCGACATCGGCCGTCAGGCGGAATTCTTGAATGATTTCACCGGCTTCAACGCCGGCTTTGGCGAGATGTCCAGCTGCTGGTTTTGTGACGCGCGACGCTTTGCGCGCACCAAATGTCACCTGCAGGGCAACATAGCCGTCGTTCTCTTGGGTTTTGACCTGGGTCACGCGGTTGTTCGATACATCCACTACCGTGACAGGGATTGCATCCCCCTCGTCGGTAAAAAGGCGCATCATTCCCACCTTGCGGCCCAACAACCCTAAGGAGTTGCTCAGACTCATTTTTTTCTCCGTAACTTCCACCGCCGCAGCTTCAATTGGCTACGACGTTTTTGCGTGAAAGACTGTTGATAAAACTCTGCCGAAAATGCAATGCAAATCCAGCACAGCCGACTATTGTATCCCGATCCAATTCGCCATGCAAGTTGTTTCAGCGCCGAAATCTGCGCTCGCCGCAACGCGCACGCAGGCGCCCTGACCTACTGCAGTTTGATCTCGACATCCACGCCAGCTGGCAGATCGAGCTTCATGAGCGCATCGACAGTCTTGTCGGTCGGGTCGACGATGTCCATCAGACGTTGATGGGTGCGAATTTCAAACTGGTCGCGGCTGGTCTTGTTGACGTGCGGCGAGCGCAGAATGTCGAAACGCTTCATGCGGGTTGGCAAGGGCACCGGACCCTTGACAATGGCGCCCGTGCGTTTGGCGGTGTCGACAATCTCGGCGGCCGATTGGTCGATGAGTTTGTAGTCGAAGGCCTTCAGGCGAATACGGATTTTTTGTTTGGTAGCCATCTTGGTTCCTTATGCGAATATCTTGGCAACCACACCGGCGCCCACCGTCTTGCCACCTTCGCGGATGGCAAAGCGCAGGCCTTCTTCCATGGCGATCGGGTTGATCAGCTTCACCGTGATCGAGACGTTGTCGCCCGGCATCACCATTTCCTTGCCCTCA
>CAIMBE010000130.1 GCA_903839085.1 uncultured beta proteobacterium
CGGCCGCGCTGTCGCGCACCAGCACGCTGGAGGTGCGCTGCGCCTGGAAAAGCCTGACCACCGAGAGAATGTCGGCATCGGCATCGACAAAGTTCGCCGGACGCAGAAAAGCCTCATCGACGCGCGACATCGTCAGCGACTGCAGCTCATGCTGTCCCTGGCGCTGCGACAGCGCGTTGAGCTTGTTGCTCAGGTCCGAGAACAGCAAGGCGCCAAAGGTGACGTTCGATGCAATCAGGTCGCTGACGGTCTGGCGCGCCAGCTGATACGCCACCACTTCCTCGGCCGCGACAAAACGGCTGCTGACCTTGCCCGCCACGAGGCCACGGCCGTCGAAGCTGTCATCCGGCCCGTAGGTGGTGATCACCTCGTCACCCTCGAGCTGGGTCACAAAGCCCTTGATGACGACGAACAAATGGCTTGGCGTGGTCCCGACGTCGAGGATGGTCTCGGCCTCGCGGAAGTAGACGACGTCCACGCTGTTGCGAACCAGTCGCTGCTCGTCCGGGTCCAGGCAGTCAAAGGGCGACGCGGAGAAATTGAAGGCATTGGGCATAGATCGGACTCGCTCTCGAGCCTGTCCATTCAACGCCTGATGCCTTGCGCCACGCTTGCAGCATCGTTCCAGTGGCGCTCGAACCAGGGGTCGCCGACCAGGTAATCGCGCAGCATCGGCAGGGCATCGAAGCCCCAGAACAGCTTGTCATCGACCGCCAGCGTGGGCACGCCAAAAACACCGCGCGCCAGCGCCTCGTCGGTGTGCGCCTTCAGCTGTGCCTTGACGTCGTCCGCGTTGGCCTCGCGCGCCGGATCCAGGCTCTTCGTCAGGGCCTTCAGCCGCGCCCCGTCCGCGGCCTCGGCGCCGCCGCGCCAGACATGGCGAAACAGGGTCTCGCAGACGTAGCGCTTGGGCAGGCCCTGCGCGTCGCAGGCCACGGCGAGTCGCAACAGCGCCAGCGGGTTGAAGGGATGGCTGGCCGGCAGCTGCAGTTCGATGCCGTGCTGGCGCGCCAGCCACAGCACCTGGCGATAGGTCCAGTCGCGCTTGCCCGCCATCTCGGCCGGTCCCAGTTGGCCATGGTGCTTGAGCAGGGCGGCAAACAGCACCGGCTTGTAGCTCACGCTGTAGCTGTGGCCCATCAGCGCCACCGGCAGCGCCTCGAACGCCAGGCAGGCATAGGGTGAAATGAAATCCAGATAGAAGGTGATCTGCTTCATGATTGCTCGGCCTCTCGACGCCGCCCGATATGAGCGAGGATGGCTCGCTTGCCGGCGTCATCCGCACTGCCCCATTGCACAATCTCTTCGATCGTTCGGTGACACCCCTCGCACAGGCCGGTCGACTCGATCATGCGGCAAACCGAAACACAGGGCGAACGCACCGTGTCTCCTGGCGGACCCAGCACCACCTCCGCCACCGGCCCGTCCGACAATCGGCACAGGTCCTGCGGCCGCAGCTTGAAGACGCTGTGCGGATGGCCGGCGGCCGCCCAAATTTCATCGAAACGGAAGAGCTCCTGGTCGATCAGCGTGACCGAGTCCGTCGCATGCGCCAGCGGCGGCACGCCGCCAATTGAAAAACCGGTCTGCGCCTTGACGAAAACGGCATCGGCCCGACCCAGCGGACCCACCAGAGCCTCAACCTTCTTTTCATCGACCCGCTTGTCGCCGGAAGTCACGACCAGCACCGCCGCGCCATCGGATTGGCGACGAAAGATGATGCTCTTGGCGATCTGCCCCAGCGCAACACCCAACGCATCGGCGGCCTGCTGGGCGGTGCGCGCCGCATCGTCGAGTCGCACCGGCGCATGCGCATGGCCCTTCGCCAGCAAGGCTGCTGCAATGCGTCGCACGCCCTCCGGCCAATCATTTGCGTCAAGCGTCACAGCGCGCCTCCTTGCGTCATCGCGAGGCCGCAGGCCGTGGCGATCCATGACCCCGGGCTTCCTGGATTGCCGCGTCGCTTCGCTCCTCGCAATGACGGAATATTCAGGCAAGTCATGCGCTAAGCCCCTTGTTAAGCAGCGCAGTCGCAACCCGCGAGCCCGATTTGCGCTGCAGGAAGTCGCTGATGAACTGGCCGGCGTCGACCAGTTGCTCGAGGTCGATGCCGGTCTCGATACCCATGCCATGCAGCATGAAGACCACATCCTCACTGGCCACATTGCCGGTCGCTCCCTTGGCATACGGGCAGCCGCCGAGGCCGGCGACCGACGTGTCAAACTGCCAGACGCCGAGTTCGAGCGCCGCCAGCGTGTTGGCCAGCGCCTGGCCGTAGGTGTCGTGAAAGTGGCCCGAGACATCGTTGATCTCGAAATGCTGGAGCGTGGCCTCGATGGCACGCTGCACCTTCAGCGGTGTGCCGACGCCGATCGTGTCGGCGACGCCGACGTGCTGCACGCCAATGCCCTTCATCAGGCCGGCCAGATAGCCCACGCGCTCCGGTGCCACCGCGCCCTCGTAGGGGCAACCGACGGCGCAGGACATGGCGCCGCGCACGTAAATGCCGGCCGCGCGCGCCGCCTGCACCACGGGTGCGAAGCGTTCGATGCTTTCGGCAATGCTGCAATTGATGTTCTTCCGGCTGAAGGCCTCGCTGGCAGCGCCGAAGACCACGATCTCGTCCGGCCTGGATTTCAGCGCCGCCTCGAAGCCCTGCAGATTGGGCGTCAGCACCGAGTAGCGCACGCCGCTCTGGCGTGCGATGCCGGCCATGACTTCGGCGTTGTCGGCCATCTGCGGCACCCACTTGGGCGAGACAAAGCTGGTGACCTCGATCTCCCTGAGACCGGCGGCCTGCAGGCGGTGGACCAACTCGATCTTGACGGCTGCGGGCACCGGCTGCTTTTCATTTTGCAGACCGTCGCGCGGCCCGACTTCAACCAGTTTGACGCGAGATGGAAGTTTCATGCTGTTTCCTCAATAGCCGCGCGCAAGGTCAACGGTACCGGCCATCGGCTGCCCTGCCTCGAGCGCCCGAATTTTGCCCGCGATCTGGGCGATGCTCTCATCGCGCAGCGTTCGCGCCGAGGTGTGCGGCGTGATGCTGATTTTTGGCTGCTGCCAGAACGGATGTTCGGCGGGCAGCGGCTCATCGCGGAACACGTCCAGCGTGGCGCCGGCCAGGTGTCCGCTGTCGAGCAAGGCGATCAGGTCTTCGTCGACCAGATGGGCGCCGCGCGCCACGTTGATCACATAGCCGCCGCCTTGCAGTTGCGACAGGGTCTCCAGGCGCAGGATGTCCCGCGTGTCGGGCGTCAGCGGCAACAGGTTGACCAGCACCTTGCTGGCCCGCAGAAAATCGCTCAACTGCGTGGCACCGGCAAAGCACTGGACACCGGCGATGGTCTTGGCCGAGCGGCTCCAGCCCATCACCGGAAATTCAAACTGGCTCAGGGCCTTGGCGACGCGCTCGCCGAGCACGCCCAGGCCCATGACGCCGACCGGAAACTCCGCTCGTTCCCGCGGCTTGCGGTAGGACCATTTGCCGGCCAAGATGTCGGCCTCGTAGGCGTCGAACTCGCGAAAATGCCGGATCACGGCATGGCAGACGTACTCGGCCATCTGCACCGACATGCCGGCGTCATCGAGCCGCACCACGGTGGCGCCTGCCGGCAAGCGCAGCTTGAGCAGCGCATCGACGCCAGCGCCGATGTTGAAGATGCCCTTGAGCTGCGGCTGTTCGTCGAAGAACTGCTGCGGCGGCGCCCACACCACCGCGTGCTCGGCCGGCGCCGCACCGGCGTGCCAGACCTCGACCTCAGCACCGGGCAAGGCTGTACGCAAGCCGTTCAGCCAGGGCTCGGGCTTGGTGCCGGTACAGCAGAAAGCAATCTTCATGAGAGTTCAGCATAACCCGTTTCAGGGCGATTTTCTGAATTCGTCATCGCAAGCGCAGCGCGGCGATCCAGGGCTTCGTGGACTGCCGCGTCGCTGCGCTCCTCGCAGTGACGGGAAATTGGCGGCATGCAGTGACACCATCACGCCACCAGCTTCAGCAGTTCGGCGCCCTCCGGTACCTGATCGCCGGGGGCGTAGAGCAACTCGGCCACCACGCCGTCGATCGGCGCCGCAATGGTGTGCTCCATCTTCATCGCATCAAGCACCGCCAGCGCCTGGCCGACTTTGACCTTGTCGCCGGCCTTCACGGCAAACGACACCACCTTGCCCGGCATCGGTGCCGTCAGTCGGCCGCCCTCCACCAGGTTGTCGCCGGCATGGGCCAGCGCATCGATGGTCATGATCTGGGTGGCGCCCTGCGCCGAGAAGATATGGACTGCCGGCCCGTTGCGGTAGACATTGACAATCTGGCGCCGCTCGCCCAGGCGAACGTCGATGCCCTGCGTGACGGCGCCAAAAGCAAAGCTCGCGGTCTCGCCCGCAATCTCGAGCTGCAGCGCGCCGTCGTGCAGCGTGGTCATCTGCACCACCTGCACGCTGCCGGAAAACTCGTAGTCGAAGCGGCGCGTGCTCGGCCCGTGCGAGCGCCAGCCATCACGCCGCGCCCAGGGGTCCAGCCAGGCGTCCTGATCGGCAAAGCGCGCTTCGCCGGCCTGTTCCTGCAACAGCGTCTGCGCAATGGCGCCCGCGACCGCCAGCGCCAGACCGACCTTCTCCTGATTGAACAGGACCGCCTCTTCGCGCGGTATCAGGCCAGTGTCCAGATCGGCCTGGACGAAGGAGCGGCTCTGCACGATATTTCGCAGGAACTGCACGTTGGTATGGAGTCCGACGATGTGGGTCTGCGCCAGCGCAACGTCAAGGCGCGCCAGCGCCTGGGCGCGCGTGTCGCCGTGCACGATCAGCTTGGCAACCATCGAGTCGTAGAAGGGCGAGATCGGGTCGCCCTCGCGCACGCCCGAGTCGACCCGCACCACGGCGCTGGAGCCGATGTTGCCGCGCTCGAAGGTGACGCAATCGGGCAACTCGTAGACGTGCAGCGTGCCGGTCGCCGGCATGAAATTCTTGTCAGGATTCTCGGCGCAGATGCGGGCCTCGATCGCGTGCCCGCTGATCCTGAGCTGGTCCTGCGCCAGCGGCAGCGGCTGGCCCGCAGCCACGCGCAACTGCCATTCGACCAGATCCTGCCCGGTGATCGCCTCGGTAATCGGGTGCTCGACCTGCAACCGCGTATTCATCTCCATGAAGTAGAAGGCCCCCACGCTTGCCACTGCGTGCGCTGCGCTGCCCCCCGAGGGGGCTAATTTTCCTTGGGGCGGTCCGGCGGAAAATTGTTCAGCCTCACCTTGCCGTGGCAGCGTCTCCACAATGAACTCGACGGTGCCGGCGCCGACATAGTTGACGGCGCGGGCGGCGGCCACGGCGGCGGCGCCCATCTTCTGGCGCAGCTCCTCTGTCATGCCGGGCGCCGGCGCTTCCTCCAGCACTTTTTGATGCCGGCGCTGCACCGAGCAGTCGCGCTCGAACAGGTAGACGTAGTTGCCCAGCGTGTCGCCGAAGACCTGGATCTCGATGTGGCGCGGCCGCTGCACGTACTTCTCGATCAGCACCGCGTCATCGCCGAAACTGTTGATCGCCTCGCGCTGGCAGCTGGCCAGCGCGGCGGCGAAGTCCTCGCCCCGGTCGACCGCGCGCATGCCTTTGCCGCCGCCGCCGGCGCTGGCCTTGATCAGCACCGGATAGCCGATGCGGTCCGCCTCCTGCTGCAGCAGCGCCGGGTCCTGCCCGGCGCCGTGGTAGCCCGGCACCAGCGGCACACCGGCCAGAGCCATCAGGCGCTTGGACTCGGCCTTCAGTCCCATCGCCTTGATGCTCGATGCAGGCGGGCCGATGAAGACCAGGCCGGCCGCGACGCAGGCCTGGGCGAACTCCTCGTTCTCGCTCAGGAAGCCATAGCCCGGGTGGATCGCTTGCGCCCCCGTGGCCTGCGCGGCGGCGATGATTTTTTCCCAGCGCAGATAGCTGTCCCTGGGCGCGCTGCCGCCGATGTGCACGGCCTCGTCGCAGACGCTGACATGCTTGGCGTTGGCGTCGGCGTCGGAGTAGACCGCCACCGTCTTGATCGCCATGCGACGCGCCGTGGCCGCCACGCGGCAGGCGATCTCGCCGCGATTGGCTATGAGAATCTTGTTGAACATTTTTTTCTCCGAAAATTTGATGGGCGCTTCAATTCGGCTGTCATTGCGAGCGAAGCGTGGCAATCCAGGAGTCATGGATTGCCACGCTTCGCTCGCAATGACGAACCGTGGTCTCGCAATGACGAACCGTGGGCTCCCGATGGCGAACCGTGGTCTCGCGATGGCGAAC
>CAIMBE010000131.1 GCA_903839085.1 uncultured beta proteobacterium
GACGCGAACTCGTCGAAGGAGGCAATCTCGGTTGTGCACGCACCCGACAACTGCTCACGCACCGTCGCCAGTTCGCTGTCGCTGGCACCAACTTCCATTTGCGCAACGACGCGTTGTCGATACGACTCGGCAGCATTGTCAGGGTCGATGTTCAGGACCGAGAGACCCTGTGTGTGAGGAACCGGTGTGGGCGTGTTCTTGAGTTCCACCCCCAGCATCTCATCCAGGTTGGAGGCGGCATCGGTACTGACCAACAGGACACGCTTGCCGGTATCGGCCAGGTACAGTGCCACGGCGGTCGAGAGCGATGTTTTGCCCACGCCGCCCTTGCCAGTGAAGAATAAGTGCCTTGTAGGGTGAACCAGCAGATTCAGCGGCTTTGGCTTGAACCACGCTTGGACCTTTTGGTGAGAAGGAATTCCCCCTCTGTGGACGATGACTTCGTCAATGATGACGGCAGGCGTTGCGTTAACACCCCATTGCTGAATTTCGGTGTGGTCAGTAATCTTGGAGAGTTCGATGCTGACCTCACAGGCCTTGGCGATGCGCTCGATCGTTGCGATGGTGCTCTGGCATTTGGAACATCCAGACCCCAAGACGATGACTTTCATATTCAAACCTTCACATTGCTCGCAGAGCCGGCGAAATTGGCATCTTCAGCACGTCAAGTTCATGCTGGCATCCCAAGTATGCGCCCGGTGAACTTGATGGAATTCATCATGGCGCCTAAAGGTCAGGAGAACACCAGGTGAAATTTCCTTTGAGGATGCATTGGATCACTCCCGGGTCAGGTGGCTGCCAGCCATTGTTCAATCTTCTCGCGGCTGGGGATGCCTCCGGCGTGCACCACCTTGCCGTTGATGACCACGCCCGGCGTGCGCATCACGCCGTAGCCCATGATGTCGCGCGGCTCTTCCACTTTTTCGAGCTTGACGGCGACGCCCCTGGCCTGGGCCACTTGATCGATCAGCGCGATGGTGTTCCTGCAATTGGCGCAGCCGGTGCCGAGTACTTTGATGTCCATGAGCTTCCTTGGTGATTGAATCCCAGAAGGGAGGGCGCCGCTTTCAGAGCACGGCGTTGAAGACATGGCCGACCAGCAGAATGCCGGTGGCCACGATGGCGACAAAAGTGGCGATCAGGCGCACCTTCAACACCTTGCGCAGAATGATCATCTCGGGCAGGGAGAGCGCAATCACGCTCATCATGAAAGCCAGCACCGTACCCAGTGCAGCGCCCTTGGCCAGCAGCGCCTGCACGATCGGAATGACGCCGGCCGCGTTGGTGTACATGGGCACACCGATCAACACAGCCAGTGGCACCGACCACCAGGCCTCTTTACCCATGAAGCTGGCCATAAAGTCCTCTGGCACATAGCCGTGGATCAGGGCGCCCAGCGCAATGCCGCCCAGGATGTACGGCCAGACCTTGCCGACAATCTCGCGCACCGCTGCCAGGCCGCCTTGAATTCGCTCGACCAGCGTGGCGCCGCCACCCTCGAAATCTGCTGACATCCTGGGCATCTCGCGCACCCAGTCCTCCAGGTAGGCTTCCATCCGGAGTCGACCAATGATCCAGCCGGCCACGATGGCCACAGTCAGGCCCAGGCCCAAGTACAGCAATGCCACCTTCCAGCCAAACATGCCAAACAGCAGCGTCAGCGCCACCTCGTTGACCATGGGCGCGGAAATCAGGAACGAGAACGTCACGCCCAACGGCACGCCGGCCTGCACGAAACCGATGAACAGCGGCACGGCGGAACACGAACAGAACGGCGTGACGATGCCCAGGCTCGCCGCCATCACATTGGCCACGCCTTCGGTCTTGCCAGCCAGCAGGGAGCGCGTGCGCTCTGGCGTGAAGTAGCTGTTGACCATGCCCATGACAAACACCACGGCGGTCAGCAGCATCAGGACCTTGGGCGTGTCGTAGAAGAAGAACTGCAGCGCGCCGCCCAGGTGGCTGGCGCGATCCACCGGCATGGCCGCCACCAGCGCCTCGGCCGCCGGAGCAAGGGTCTGATAGAGCGCCAGCCAGGCGCAGGCGGCAAGAACCAGGAATATGATCGGCTGGCGCGCATGCCAGCTCCTGATCGGGGTGAGGGAGATCGTCATTGCCCTGAAGACGGGCCAGCATCCAAAAAGACGCAGTCAGAGCGGCTGACGCGGCACGAAGTCGCTCACCTGTCCGGCCTCATCGATCCGCACCTGGCACGACAGCGTCATTTGAGAGCGAAGGCGTTGACGGGCCCGCTGCAGGCGCGACTTGGCCGCGCTCAGGCTCAAGCCCCTGGCGCTGGCAAAGGCGGCTTGCGCCATGCCTTGAAGATCGCAGGCCGTGATGACCTCGCGGTCGTCCGCACTCAACTCCGACAGCACACGCGGCAGACAGGCCGCCAAGCTGTCCACGGTGTGCGTTTCGTCTGCCGGCGCAATCAGGTCGTCTGGCAGTTGCACCGTTTCGCGCACCACGCGCAGCTTGTCGGCCAGCCCGTTGCGAGCCACCTCGAACAGCCAGGCGCGGGCGTTTCGCACCGCACAAAAACGGTCGCCCTGGCGCAGGGCCTTGAGGAACAGGTCCTGCATCAGGTCATCCGCGTCCGCCGGATTGGGCAGGCGGCGGCGCAGCCAGCCGCGCAATTCAGGCTCGTGGCTGCTCCATGCGGTCATCAAACAATTCATTGGCATTGATGTTACTGCGTCGGTGCGGCGCCGTTTCCGGGGGGGCTGCTCGCGCGGCAGGGCCAAGGTCGAATTCGGTCCGGGCAACGCCGTGCTGATGTGGGAGTGATCGTGCTGGATTCGACCAGTGATCTAATGGGGTGCCCGATCTCGGGCAGCGGTTGGTTTTCGTGAGGGTATGCTGGAAGGCGGTATGAACAGTTCTGTTTTTGAATTCGGGCAAAGGCTTCCCGAATACGGGGTTCCCGTTCTCAACGAACGCGCAGTGCGCGCCGGCGCCGGTATCCTGTTCTTCTTTGCCTTCGTCGCTTTCATGAACGCCTTTCTGCTGGGAAACTTTCAGCCGACGCGCGTCTTTGTGATGGTCTTTCTGGTCGATTTCACGATTCGGTTATTCATCAGTCCGCGCTTTGCTCCGAGCTTGATCATCGGCCAGTGGGTCGTTCGCAAACAACAGGCCGAGTACGTGGGCGCGCCGCAAAAGCGGTTTGCCTGGGCCATCGGTTTCGCTCTGGCGTTGGCCATGCTGTACCTGATGGTGCTGAACCGCGTCATCGGCCCGATCAACATGATCGTCTGTTCGATCTGCTTGCTGCTGCTGTTTTTTGAGGCCGCATTCGGCATCTGCGTCGGCTGCAAGGTCTACAGCCGGTTCAACAAGGAAAAGGCCCAGCTTTGCCCAGGGGGCGCGTGTGAAGTGCCTCCAGCGCAGAGACCGGGCACCAGCGTTGCGCAAATTGCCATTGTGGTGATCTTCGCCGCCATGGTGGCTGCGGTAGTGCACTGTGTCTATGGCACGGGTCGGCCAACCGAAGTACAGGCGCTTGCACCAGCCACTGCAAGCGCCACCAGCCCGGCCGAGGCAGAGCGTTGCCGGGTGCCCGAGTTCGTCAAAGCAGTGGGCCACGAAGAAAAGTGGAAGCTCCATAACAACTGTCACTAGGATCGCATGACTATCTCCCCCCAAACGAAGCGCCGCCTGTCCCTGGCCGGCCTGGCGCTGCTGCTGGTCGCAGCCCTGCTGTTCGTTCTGCTGCGCTCGGGCCCGCTGGCGGCCACGCGCGTGACGGTCAGCCAGGTCAGGGAAGGCAGCTTCAGCCCGGCCCTGTTCGGCATTGGCACGGTCGAGGCGCGGCGCAGCTGGATGATCGGCCCGACCGCGGCGGGCCGGGTGCTCAGCGTCAGGGCCGATGTCGGCGATGCCGTCAAGGCCGGCCAGTTGCTGGCCGAGATGGATCCGGTCGACCTGGAGCAGCGCCTGGCCTCGCTCGATGCGTCGATCGCGCGCGCCGTCAGCGCGCAGGCCGCGGCAAACGCACTGCAACTCGACGCCGTGGCGCGGCGTGAATTGGCGGCCGTCAATTTGCGCCGCAATCAGGAACTGGCGGACAAGAACTTCATCAGCCCCGGCGCGCTCGAAGCGCGGCTGCAGGAAAAGGCTTCGGCCGACGCGGCGCTGCAGGCGGCGCAGGCCAATCTGCTGGCGGCCGGTCAGGACCTGATGCGCTTGAAGGCCGATCGGGCCGCGCTGCAACAGCAGCGCCTGAGCGTTCGCTTGCTGGCGCCGGCGGATGGCGTGGTCACGTCCCGTGACGCCGAGGCGGGCTCGACGGTCGTGGCCGGACAGGCGGTGCTGCGCCTGGTTGACCCCTCCAGCCTCTGGGTGCGGTTGCGTCTGGATCAGGGACGATCGGCCGGGCTGGCGCCTGGCCTGAAGGCGCAGATCGTGCTGCGCTCCCGGTCGCAGGCGGCGTTTGCCGGCAGCGTGGCGCGGGTCGAACTGCTGAGCGACAGCGTGACCGAGGAGCGCATCGCGCAGGTGGCGTTCGATCAGGCGCCCGCCGGTGTGTCAGTCGGTGAAATGGCCGAGGTCACGCTCGCGTTGCCGCCGACCTCGAAGACCGCGCTGGTGCCGGGCGCGAGCATTCAGCGTCAGGGCGCGGCGCTTGGCGTCTGGCGCATCGACGCAGGCAAGCTGGCATTCGTGCCGCTGCGGCTGGGCGCCCACAGCCTGGATGGCCAGGTCCAGGTGCTCAGCGGTCTGAAGCTCGGCGACGAGGTGGTGGTCTACAGCCAGAAGACGCTCAGCGCAGAAAGCCGGATTCAGGTGGTCGATGCCCTGGTCAAGGCCGCCGGAAGCGCGCCATGATCAGTCTGGCGGGCCGTGACATCC
>CAIMBE010000132.1 GCA_903839085.1 uncultured beta proteobacterium
CGCGTGATCTCGATGCTGTCATAGAAGGTCGGCACCACCAGCAGCGTCAGCAGGGTCGAGGTAATGGTGCCGCCGATGATGGCCACCGCCAGCGGTTGGTAGAACTCTCCGCCCTCGCCCAGGCCAATGGCGATCGGGGTCATGCCCGCTATCAGGGCAAAGGTCGTCATGAGAATGGGGCGCAATCGAACGCGCCCGGCATGCATCAGCGCCTCTTCGCGATCCACGCCTTGGGCCTCGCGCTTGCGCGTGGCATCGAGCAGCAGAATGGCGTTCTTGGCCACCAGGCCCATCAGCATGATGACGCCGATAAAGCTCATCAGGTTAAGGGTCCCACGCGTCAGCAGCAGCGCCAGCACGACGCCGATCAGCGACAAGGGCAGCGACAGCATCACCGCCAAAGGAGCCGTGAATGAGCCAAACTGCATCACCAGAATCAGGTACATCAGGCCAATGCCCGACAGCAGCGCGATCAGCATCTCGGTGAACAGCTCCTTCTGGTCCTGCCCGGCGCCACCAAGCGACTGTCCGTAGCCCGGCGGATAGTCAAAGGACTTGGCCAGCTTTTCGGCGTCTTCGGTGACCTCGCCATTGGAGCGCCCCTGCGCATTGGCCGACACGGTGACATTGCGCTTGCCATTAGCGTGCTCGATGCCCGACGGGCCCTTGCCCATGGTGATGGTCGCGATCTGGTCCAGCGGCACCATCAGGTTGGTGCCGGCCACGGCAATCGGCAGGCGCTCGATGCTCTCCTTGCTGACGCGGTCGTCCGGGTGCAGGCGCACCGCCACGTCGCGCGTCTCGCCGGTCGGGTCGACCCAGTCCCCAACCTCAATGCCAGCAAACGCCACGCGCAGCGCCTGCGCTGCATCGTTGGCCGAGATGCCCATCGAATTGGCCAGCCCGCGATTGAGCTCGATCTTGAGCTCCTTCTTGGGATCCTGCTGCGACAGGCCGACATCGACCGCCCCGGGCACGCTGCGCAACTTGTCCATGAAGGCGTTGGTGATCTCCAGCAGCTTGCGCGAATCCGGGCCGGTGAAATCGATCTGAACCGGCTTGCGGGCGCCGTTGTTGAGATCATCGAGCACGGTGTACTCAGCCCCGACCAGCGCGCGGATCTTTTCGCGCAATTCGGCGGCAACTTCCTTGGCGCTGCGAACGCGCGTGTGGCGCTTGCCAATGTCAACATAAATACGGCCGCCACTGGCCGAGATGTTGCTGTTGGTCTCCTTGGTTTCCGCGATGCCGCGCGCCAGTTCGGCGGCACGCTCCATCTTGAGGCGCGCGTACTCGACCGAGGACGACGGGGGGGTGCGCACCTCGATCATCAGATTGCCGCTGTCCGATGCCGGCAGAAAAGCTGTCCCTCCCACCGTGACCTGCAGCGCCACCGCGCCAGCCAGGCTGGCCAGCGCGATCGCCGTCATCCAGCGACGGTGATGCAGCGCCCACGCAATGACGTTGCCGTAGCGGTCGGCCTGATGATCAAACCAGGTATTGAAGCGCGCCAGCACGGCGCCGAGCCCCTTCTTGGGCGAGGTGTGATGGTCCGGCGGATCACCCCAGTAGGCCGACAGCATGGGGTCCAGCGTGAACGAAATGGCCAGGCTCACCAGGACCGAGCAGGCGACAGTCAGGGCGAAAGGGCGAAACCATTCGCCCGACACGCCGGGCATGAAGGCCACCGGGATGAACACGGCGATGATGGAAAACGTGGTGGCGGCGACCGCCAGGCCAATCTCGGCCGTGCCCTCAAGGGACGCCTTGCGCCGGTCGGAACCGCGCTGCATGTGGCGCACGATGTTTTCCCGCACCACGATGGCATCGTCGATCAGCACGCCAATGGCCAGCGAGAGCCCCAGCAGGGTCATGAAATTGAGCGTGAAGCCGCACAGCCAGACGGCAATGAAGGCGGCAATCACCGACGTTGGCAGGCTGAGCGCGGTGATCAGCGTGGAGCGCCAGGAGTTCAAAAAGGCGTAGACGACAAAAATGGTCAGCACCGCGCCCAGCATGAGCGACTCGATCACGTTGTTGAGGCTGCGCTGCGCGTCGACACCACCGTCGCGGGTTATTTCGAGCTTGGTTCCGGGGCGGTCCTTTTCAAATTCGGTGTTGATTTCCTTGACCAGTTTGCGCACATCGTCGGCAACGCTCACCGTACTGGCATCGCGCGAGCGCGTGACAAAGATGCCGACATTGGGCTTGCCGCTGCGGATGCTGAAACCGCCAATATCGGCAAAACCGTCGCTGATGGTCGCCACATCAGCCAAGCGCACGATCTGCCCGCCAAAGCGCTTGACCACGATATCCTGAAATTCCTGGGGCGACTCGATGCGCCCCACCAGGCGGATACTTTCTTCGTCATACCGGCTTTGCACCTTGCCCACCGGAGCATTCGAATTTTGCGAGCGCAAAGCGGCCACCACTTCGCCCACCGACAGGTTGTGCTCGCGCAGTTTTTCAGCGCGCAGCAGCACCGACAGTTCCCGCTTGAGGGAACCGCTGACATTGACCGTGGCGACACCGGCAATGCCGCGCAGCTTGTCCGCCAGCACATCTTCAGCCAGACGTGAAATTTCGGCGTGACTCTGCGTGCTGGAAGACAGGGCCATGTTCATGATCGGCTGCGCGGCCGGGTCGAAGCGGCGCACCACCGGTTCGCGCATTTCGGTGGGCAGTTTGTAGCGCGCGCTCGAGATGACGGTGCGCACGTCATCGGCCGCCTCGATCATGTTCTTCTTGAACGAAAACTGGATCCAGAAACTGGCATTGCCCTCGCTGCTGGTGGAGTAGACTTCGGTCGCGCCCTGCACGCTTTGCAGCGACTTCTCCAGGCGGTTGACAATCTCGCGCTCCACCGAATCCGGCGAAGCCCCGGGATAGGCAATGAACACCTGAATGCCCGGGATTTCCACATCCGGGTTCTGATTGACGCGCAGCTTGTTGAGCGCCAGGAGCCCCAAGGCCATCAGGGCAATGATCAGTACGAGGGTCGGCGTGGGTCGCTTGATGCTGAAGTCGGACAGAAACATCTATGCCCCCTTGGCGGCGGACGGGGCCGATGCCGCCGCAGGAGCCGCAGCCGCAGCGGGCGCCCTGGCACCGACCAACTCGGCCGCCTGACCTTCCTTGAAACTCGAACTCGGACTGCGCAGGATGACGTCACCATCGGCCAGACCAGCGCGCACCTCGAAATTGCCGGTGCGCGGGTCGCGCGCGCCGAGCGACAGTTCGACCTGGTTGAGCTTGTTTGCCTTGACACGCCACACCGATGTCTTGTCGCCTGCGCGCACCAGGACCGATTCCGGCAGCGCGAGCGCCTTCACGCTGGTGGCCTCGATGGTCCCCTCGGCATACAGACCGGCGACGCGCGGCTGCATGGCATCGCTGAAACCCACCAGCACCTCCACCTGGCGCGTCACGTCATTGGCACTCGGGTCCACTCGTGTCACCTTGCCACGAAACTCCCGTCCCGCGTAGCCGTTGATGCGAAAGCTCACCGCCTGCCCGACGCTGACGACACTGATCTTGTCGGCTGACACGCGTGCGGCAAAGCGCATGCTGTTGGGATCGATCACCTTCAACAGTTCCTTGCCTGCCGACGCCGTATCGCCAGCCGACACCTTGCGGTCGCTGACCACGCCGTCAAACGGCGCGCGCACCACGGTGCGATCAAGCTGCTGGCGCGCCAGCACGGCACGCGCCTGAGAGGCAGACAACTCGCTTTGCGCGGCGTTCAGCCGCACTTCGGCATCGTCGAGCGCCTGCAGCGATGTCATGCCCGAGGCGCGCAGCGTCTTGAGGCGCTGCAAATTGCGCTCTGCCTGGTCCAGGGCCAGCGTGGCGTTGCGCACGTTGGCCTCGGCCGACTGCAGGTTATCGCGAATCGATGTTGGGTCCAGACGCACAAGGATGTCGCCGCGGCGCACCACATCGCCATTTTCCTTCAGCACCTGCAGCACGACCGCCGATATCTCGACCCGCAGATCGGCCTTGCGCTCCGGCTGGATCGAGCCGGTGACCACCGGACCCGTGGACAGGGCACCGGCCTGCACGGTGAGTATGTCTTCGGGCGCAATGGCAAGTTTGGCCGGTATGGCAACTGCGTCAGTTTTCCCGCCCTTTCCTGGAAATTTGTCGCAGGCAGTGAGGCTTGCAAGCAGCGTCACAACAATGAAAAACAGGCGCAGCATAGAACGGACTCCGAGGGAAAACAGGTTGGCGTGGGCGATCGACAGGACTCAGCTGGGACGCAATGTACGCAAGTCGAACCGGCAGCGCGCGCGGTTTGCGACCAACCGCCGCCTCGCGCGACAATCTGCTGATTTTGGGCACCCAGTTGGCGCCACCAATTGGCAAGACATGTTCAATCACCCTCCCCCGCGATTCCAGGAAATTTTTCGTCTCACTCAAGCAGTGGCATTTCGAAAAATTCGGCCTGGCGCGCAATGGTAACGGCTTCGTCCAATCCTGCAACGCGGTGAGCGCTATGTCCCTACGCCGTCAGGGCGCACCTTGAAAAGCGCAGTGCAGGCAGTGCTTGACTCATCCTGCGCCGGCAGCTTGGCGCAGACGCCGTCAAGCTGCAGCTTCAACTTTTTCAGCACGGCCGCATGCTGGCCCTTGCTGTTCCAGGCCAGCAGGCGCTGCGCCATCTTGTCCAGGCCGCGCCGGTTTCGCTCGTAAAAGGTTTCCGGCACCGCGTCGATTTCTGCCAGCACACCGGCAGCCGCCTTGTCGATGCGCTTGACATCCTGCGGCGCGAGTTCGATCAGGCGGTTCACATAGCCAACACCCCACTGCAGGCGCGTCGCCGGACCCTTGGCCGCGTTCCAGGCCTGCTCTGACCAGTCCAGCGACGCCGGTTTGTCGCCGCGCACTCTGGCGTTGGCCGCGAGCACCAGCATGTGGTAGTAGGGCGACAGCGCCTTCGGCAATTCGGCCTTCAGCATGGCGTCGGACTCATCAAGCAAGCCGACCTCGCTCAGCAGGTCGGCCGCATTCGGAATCAGCGCCTGGCGCTCGTAGGTACTGGTGGCGGCCTTGTCAGCCGCCAGCACCGCAGCGCGCACTTCGGCCAACAGGGCCGGTTCCAGCGCTGGCTTGTCGGTCTTTGCCTTTCCCAGCTTGGCCAGCGCCACCTTGGTTGCCACTGCCGACAGTCGATCGCCAACGGACAGGGTGCTGTCGGCCGCAAACCGGTCGAGCGCTGCGTTCAAGGCCGCCATCAGCGTGCCGCGCTGTGCGCTGCCGTCGGCGCCAAGTGCCGGCACAATTTCCGCTCCGTAGTTCACCAGCACGTCAAAGTTGCTCCGCACCAGAACCGGATCGCCCAAAATTTGCTGCAGGCGCTCAGCCGCGGCGGGCTTGTCCGGCAATGGCGACTTGTCCAGCGCAGCGGCCACCATCGCCTTCAGCGCCAGGCGCGAGGAGGCCTCGCGCTGCGCTGGCGGACAAGCCTGCGCCAGTTTGTGCAGCGTCGCCGCGCGCTCCTTTTGCGCCACCAACTGCGCCTCATCCTGATCCCAGGAGTAATAGGCCAGCAGTCGCCAGGCCTCGGGCGCCAGCGTCGCGCTGCCAGCCCCGAGCGCCGCCGCCAGCGACTCCTTGGCGGAAGTGCCGGAGGCCAGCCCCAGGCTCAGCACCTCCATGTACTGCGACGCCTCCACCTCGCCCGGCAGGCGCGTCAACTCGGTGCCATCGGGCTTGAACAGAATCATGGTCGGATAACCGCGCACCTTGAAGCGGGCCCCGAGTTTTTGCGCTCCCGGCGTGTCGCCGTCCAGATAGACCGGGACAAACAGCTTGCTGCGCTCGATGAAGTCCTGCCGATTGAAGACCGTGGCCTTGATCTGGTTGCACGGCGGGCACCAGACGGCGCCCCAATACAGGAACACCGGTTTGTTGGCGGCCTTGGCCTGGGCAAAGATCGGATCGATATTGGCGCCCTCGGGCTTGACCCAGGCCACCGTTGCCGCAGCCGCATGAGGAGCCGGCGCCAGCGGCGCCTCGGGCGCCTTGGAGCAGGCCAACAGCAACAAAGTCAGGCCAAGCACTGCGCCCCATGCAACCCCGTCACTACGCGACCCTGAATTGTCATTGCGCGATCCTGAATTGTCATTGC